>JAFLUD010000169.1 GCA_022508965.1 Oscillospiraceae bacterium | reverse complement strand
GAACGTATTTAAATAACATCCGCGAAGCGGATACCTTAACTTTACACTTTACACTTTCAACTGTCCATTGACTCCAGTTCTGCTTGGAGCTTCTTTTCTTTCTCGTTGATCTGGTCGATCATAGTGCGCTTAGCAACGGACAGTTGCGCCGACAGCGCGTCGTTCGAGATCGCGAGTATCTGGACTGCCAGGAGCGCGGCGTTCTTCGCACCGTCCACCGCAACGGTAGCCACGGGAATTCCCGACGGCATCTGAACGGTAGACAACAGCGCGTCCATGCCGTTAAAGGAGCTTCCGCTGCACGGGATTCCTATTACGGGCAGCGTAGTGTGCCCCGCGACGATCCCCGCCAGATGCGCCGCCATTCCCGCAGCGCAGATGATTACGCCGAAATCGTTGCCCTTGGCTTTCTCGGCGAAATCGCACACCATACGCGGAGTTCTGTGCGCCGACATGATGTGGCACTCGTATTCCACCCCGAAGAACTTCAGCTCTGCCAACGCCTTCTTAACAACGGGCAGATCGCTGTCGCTTCCCATAATTACCGCAACTTTTTTAGCCATAACAAACTTCCTTTCAAAACAAAAATAGCTGTATTTTCAGATACAGCCCATAAATTGCGTTTTTTGTGCAAAAAGCCCGTAGAATTCCTTAAAAAACCTCACGGATAAAGAAAAAGCACTCATAACCGAACTCTCCTTATTAGAAGTAAGAGGTAAGATGTAAGAAATTGGGAATCCAAGAAGCATTTAACACTGTATTTATATTGTACACTAATTCCCCGATAATTGCAATAGGTTTTTGAATTTTTAACGAATTTGATATAATGAGGCGAATTTTTCGGTGGAATCTTGATATAATTGACGATTGATAATTGAGAATGGAGAATTTCGGTGTTCCGCAAAGCGGCTGCCTCAATTGTCAATTATCCATTTTACATTATCAATTATCAAAAACCCCTTGACATTTGCCGCAAATTATTGTATAATATTTAATGCTATATTTCTACCAATGAACTAATCACTAATCTCTAATAACTAGCAACTACCCGGAGAGGTATCGAAGTGGTCATAACGAGGCGGTCTTGAAAACCGTTTGGGGGAAACCCCAC
>JAFLUD010000168.1 GCA_022508965.1 Oscillospiraceae bacterium | reverse complement strand
TGTATCGCGTTCTGCACGAAAAATCCCGCGCCTATGCTCCCCTTTATGAGTTATCTGAAACCGTTTCATCAGTATTGGTTTGTAACGATCACACCCTACGGCAAGGAGATCGAGCCGAATGTTCCGCCGAAAGAAACGGTTATGGAGGATTTCAAAAGACTGTCCGAGGCTGTGGGGATAAGCTGCGTCGGTTGGCGTTACGACCCGATATTCATTAACAACGCCTACACGTTGGAACGGCATATTTCCGACTTTGAACAGATGTGCAAAACGCTGTCGGGGTACACAAACACCTGTGTTATCAGCTTTATTGATTTGTACGAAAAAGTAAAACGGAATTTTCCGCAAGCGCTCGAGGTCACGCCCGATGAACGTGCCGAAATAGGCAAAGCGTTCTCCGAGATCGGAAAGCGTTACGGGATAACAATAAAGGCTTGCGCGGAGGGACGCGATCTGGAGCGTTTCGGTATTGACTGTGACGGCTGTATGACTAAAGCTGTTTTTGAAAACGCCCTTGGCTGTGCGCTCAATATTCCCAAGAAAAAATCTCCGAGAGCCGAGTGCGACTGCTTGCTTGGTACTGACATAGGAGCATACGATACTTGCGGGCATTTGTGCCGCTACTGCTACGCGAATTACAATAAAGATAATGTCGCGCGTAATCTCAAAGCGCACGATCCAAGCTCACCGTTTTTGGTCGGGCAATTAGGCGAAAATGAGGAAATACACCCCGCAAAACAGGAGAGCTGGGCTGACTTTCAACTGCGTTTATAAGGAGTTGTTATGGAAGAAAAGCTGTTATATCTGATAAAATATTTGATTGCAGAAAATCCGACCTATTCCGACATTGAGATACCTACGGATAATACAGAACGGTTTCCGCTTTACCGAAGCCTTGTAAATATCCGTCCCGCCGTTCTCGCGGACGAAAAATTCCTAAAAACAGAGGACGAGTTCCTGACCGAATACACCGCCGAAAAAGGGATAACCGACATTGCCGATTTAAAGCCTGTCGAGGACGGTATTTATCTTTGGCGCGGCGATATTACAACGCTGAAATGCGGAGCGATAGTCAATGCCGCAAATTCGGGAATGACGGGCTGTTGGCAACCCTGCCACAACTGCAT
>JAFLUD010000167.1 GCA_022508965.1 Oscillospiraceae bacterium | reverse complement strand
TCTGGATCTCGTGAGAGGTTCTGAAGCCGTCGAAGAAGTGCAGGAAGGGAACTCTGCCCTTGATAGTAGCAAGGTGAGCTACCGCGCCCAGATCCATAACCTCCTGAGGGTTGGTGGAACAGAGCATTGCATAGCCGGTCTGGCGGCAAGCGTAAACGTCGCTGTGGTCGCCGAAGATCGAGAGCGCGTGGGAAGCTACTGCTCTCGCGGAAACGTGAATAACCGAGGGGAGCAGCTCGCCCGCGATTTTATACATATTAGGGATCATCAGGAGCAAGCCCTGAGAAGCGGTGTAAGTAGTGGTCAGCGCACCCGCGGAAAGCGAGCCGTGTACCGCGCCCGCAGCTCCTGCCTCGGACTGCATCTCAACAACCTTAACCTGTTCGCCGAAAATGTTCTTTCTTCCTGCGGTTGCCCAGGAATCAGTTACTTCCGCCATTACGGAAGAGGGGGTGATGGGGTAGATCGCTGCAAGGTCAGTGAACGCATAGGACACATGGCCTGCGGCGTTGTTGCCGTCCATCGTAAGCTTTTCTCTTGCCATTGGTTTAATCCTCCTAAATTTAGTAAGACTACTCAAGAGCCTGCAAAAAATACAATATACAAGCCCCGAATATTACAACTTATATTTTATCACAATTTTAATTTTTTTGCAATAGAATTCTCAAAAATTCTCAAAATATTATAAAAAAATTAGTGAATATTGACGCATTTGAAATTGCACAATTGTGAACAAAAAATCGCTTCTAGTCCGGACAAATCCCGCATAAAATCTAAACGGGGTGATAAAATGCGCAAGAGAAAACACAATTCTGCTTTAACGCCTTATGCCGCGGGGCTGATCTTGGGATATGCGGCGGCTATTTTGGTGAGCGCGGGGGCGGCGCTGCTTTTGTCGTTTACGGACACGGCGTCCAAAACGGCGGGCGCGGCGGCTGTGCTGGCTTTGTCGATAGGGAGCTTTGTCTGCGGCAGGACCGCGGGGGCAATGCGCCGCCGCAACGGGCTTAAAACGGGCGCGCTGTGCGGTCTGCTTTTTTCGGTGCTGCCGATTATTCTGTCGCTGATCTTCCGCCTGTTCGGAACAGTGATGCTGATAATAAAGCCGATTCTTTGCATAGCGTTTGGAGCCGTCGGAGGAGTCGCGGGAGTCAACAAGGAATAAAGGCAACACCGCACAAAGACCGCCTACGGCTTTGCACACGTCTTGCTTGCATATTTTCCGTTATTTTTGCCCAAAACTCCTCGGGCACTGGTGTCCTCGAAATACGTCAGTATTACTTCGTCGTTTTGGGCAATCTAACGAAAAATCT
>JAFLUD010000166.1 GCA_022508965.1 Oscillospiraceae bacterium | reverse complement strand
CCGATATTGTCATTGAAGATGAAGCTGCGGAGGTGTTTGAATTCCAGTACGGCGGCGTTCCCGAAGGTGCAGAACCCAGCTTTTATCATTCGTATTCCGATGACCCCACGGGGTATCAATGGGAGGGGTACGCGTTTGGAACTCGGCAGGATTATACCGTCACTGTAGGCGGAATTGTCAAAATTACAGATGAGAATATTCGTTCCTTTTTCCAAACATCGGGACTAGTTGGCAACAGCGGATTTAACATTTTATGCGCCGATTCTGCTTTTGAAAATTGGGAACTCCCCGACAGGAATTACACCAAAATGGGCGTGAAACTCTCTGAAAAAGCCGATATGGAGAATTTTGAGAAACTATGGTATAAAGTTCTCGGAAACAGTAGCAAAGTTACCAGCTCGTCTGTCGCGTCTATTAAGCGACAAATGAGTACCGTCACATTGTCGAATATGTCGATTTTCTTTGCGATAATAATTACGGTTGTAATTCTCGGATTGATTGGGATAATCAATTCCGTTAATCTCCGAGTGCGACGCGGATCACGCTCTTATTCTACGCTTCGCGCTATCGGGCTTTCTAAAAAAGGACTTATTTCGCTAATTTTGCGGCAAGGACTGATTTGTGCTGTTATAGGCGCGGTTACAAGTCTTATACCTCTTGGGGTTTACGAATATTTTCGTCAACTCACCGTTAAGTATTTGAACGACGGCAGAGGAGCGTACGAAGCGGACACAAACGGAAGATATGACTTCCCGTGGCAAAAATTTTTCCCCTGGAATATCGAGATATGGCAGCAGCCGATCTTTTTGATTATATTGGTAGCCTTGCTTGCGGTCTGCGCGGTTATCCTGATCTCCAATATCGTGCCGGCGGTGTGGATCGCGAAAAAGAACATCACAGAGGCGCTTCGCAGCGACGATTTTTAAGGAGGATTTTATGTCTATTTCAGTCGAAGATCTCACCAAAATTTACGGCAAAGGAGACACCGAGGTTAAGGCACTGGACGGTGTTACAACGAGCATTGAGAACGGCGAATTTGTTGCGGTCATTGGTGCGTCGGGCAGCGGAAAAACCACGCTGCTCCATCTGATAGGGGGATTAGATTCCCCGACAGACGGAAAGGTTTTGTTTGATGGCGCGGATATCTACACGCTCGGCGACAAGGGGCTGTCGGAGATCCGCCGCAAGAAATGCGGGTTTGTGTTCCAGTTCTTCAACCTTATCCCCGAGCTTACCGCCCGTGAAAATATTATCCTGCCGATCCTGCTGGACAACGGGAAGGTTGATGACAGCTACATCGGCGAGCTTTCGGAGATGCTCGGCATTTCCGACAGGCTGGCGCACTT
>JAFLUD010000165.1 GCA_022508965.1 Oscillospiraceae bacterium | reverse complement strand
TCTAACCCTCAGCCCCCGAAAAAGCGGACAAGGGGGAAAAGGGAGAGGGGAAGGGTTCTCCCTCGAACACCGTGTCTACATAACGCAAGCAGGAACAAAATTCTGTTACCAAGCAACAACACCGCAACAAGCAACACTAAGTTCCCCAAACAAGGGAAGCGACACACCCCCAAAAAAACAACACATAATTTCACGAAAACAAAAACGCGCCGCAAATTCATCGGCGCGTTCTAAATTTGATTTACACTGTCAACTGTACGCTCAGTCATGCGGTTCGTAGTCGGTAAAGCCGCCTTTGCCGAAGCGCAGCTCGGGATCGTCAAAGCTCTCTTCGGTGTATACGTCGGGTTTGTCGTCATGCTTATAGTGGGCTATCGCCTTTCGGTATTCCTCGTCGGACTGGGCGATCTTCTGTTCGTAGAGCTTTACGAAGTGCTTGGCGGCGGGCTTAAGCAGGCACGCGAAAAACACGACCGCGAGATTTATAAGCCCGAACGCGCCGGTGCCTTCCATGAAAAACGCCGCGATCAGTCCCGCTACTCCCGCGAATATTCCGACAACCAGCGCTACTTTGCACAGTGTCTCCATGAAAATGCCTTGGTTGGCTTTTACCAATACAATTACCATTAAAACCAAAAATACTAGGTCTAACATAGTGTTCTCCTAAAAATAATAGTCGGGGTTTTTAGGGGGATCGGTGAGCTGTCTGCTTCTTACTATGCAGTTTATGCGGCTGAGCGAACAGTGGTATTTTTTGTTCACCGCGCGCTTGGCGTTCTCCTGCTCGATCAGCTTGCGCTTCAGGCTGACGCGTTCCAACAGATGAAAATACGCGTCCAGACGCGCTTTTCTGCGAGCGCGCGCTTTGGCGACCTCTTTGAGTTCCTCGGCGGTGGGGTGTTCCTGACGGTCGTTTTTGGTGCAATAGACGGTGCGTTCTCCGGTTTTGTCGAAGATGGTTATGTAATCCTTACTCTTCTGAGCCTGTTCTATCTGCTGTCTGAGTTCCTCATAAAGCTCGGGGTCCTGCTGCATTTTTTCCTCCAGCTTGGGGGAGACGATAACAAGCCCCTCGGAGTTATGACCGCACGGACTGACCCTCTCGGCAACGGCGGATTCCACAAAAGACTGAAACTCCCCGAAATCGGAATCGGAAAAAATATTGTTCTGATTAATATTAAATTGCAGATCGTTGTTTATTCTCATAAAATTCACCCCATTATTATATATAGTATAGCACATATAACTTTAATTTTCAATATTTTCTCCGAAAAATTTATTAAAAATCTTGAAATGTACAAAATATTGTGGTATAATAAAAGTGTAAACACTTTTATTATATTTTTATTTCAATGCCCTCGCG
>JAFLUD010000164.1 GCA_022508965.1 Oscillospiraceae bacterium | reverse complement strand
AGGAGTTTTGGGTAAAAATAACGGAAAATATGCAAGCAAGACGTGTACAAAGCCCAAAGGGCGGTCTTTGTGCGGTGTTGCCTTAAAGAAGCACGCGGGAATTGCATAGTGAAATTCAGAGGTGACATTATGAAAGCATTGATAATCGGCGGCACTGGAACCATAAGCAGCGCGGTTGTGCGCCTGCTGCTGGAAAGAAACTGGGAAACGTATGTTCTCAACCGCGGGAACAGCCCCCTGCCCGAGGGCGCGGTGCCGATCGTTGCGGATATAAACGACGAGCAGACGGTTCTGGAAAAGCTGGGCGGTATGACGTTTGATGTTGTGTGTGAATTTATCGGATTTGTGCCGGCTCATGTCGAAAGGGATTATCGGCTGTTCAAAGACAGAACCAACCAGTATATATTCATCAGCTCCGCGTCGGCTTACCACAAGCCCGTTCGCAGCTATCTCATAAGCGAGGGGACAACTCTCGCCAATCCTCATTGGCAGTATTCGCGTGATAAAATAGCCTGCGAGGAATTCCTCATGAAAAAATACCGCGAGAACGGCTTCCCGGTCACGATAGTCAGACCCAGCCACACCTACAACGAGAAGAATATCCCCCTCGGAGTACACGGGAAAAACGGCTTCTGGCAGGTGATAAAGCGGATCCGCGAGGAAAAGCCCGTTATAATCCACGGCGACGGCACGTCCCTGTGGACGCTCACGTTCAATACCGATTTTGCCGTGGGATTTGTCGGATTAATGGGAAATCCCCACGCTATCGGCGAGGCGTTCCATATCACAAGCGACGAGAGTCTTACCTGGAATCAGATCTACGAAACTCTCGCGCAGGCATTGGGCGTAAAGCTGAAGCCGGTTCACGTTGCCTCGGAGTTTTTAAGCGCAGTAGGCAGCGGATATGATTTTGAGGGAAGCCTCACGGGAGATAAAGCGGCATCGGTGGTTTTCGACAATTCCAAGCTCAAGAGGATCGTCCCCGAATTCAACGCTACGGTGAGCTTCGCCGAGGGTGCTAGGATCGCGCTGGATCATGTGCTTTCCCACCCCGAGTGTCAGAAAGACGATTCCGAGTTTGACGCTTGGTGCGACAAGGTAATTGCCGCGCTCGAAAAAGCAAAATCGGAATTCCTATAAAAATACGCAGCCTCTGCCCGCGTTAAGTACAGAGGCTGTTTTTTGCGGGAATTTTAAAGCCCGGAATTATTCCCAAAAATTCCAATAAAAACACTTGACAAGAGGATTGCGTTGTGCTATAATATAATTCCAAGAAGTCCTATAAATGGGGTCGTAAAGGCTTCGACGGGGATCTTGAGGCACAATAAGCGAGTAGTGAGGGCGAAATCACTTTAATAGTCGCAACTTAAATTTAAACGCAGACGA
>JAFLUD010000163.1 GCA_022508965.1 Oscillospiraceae bacterium | reverse complement strand
CTTCGCCGTGTGCAAGCCTCGGTTGAGCGGCATCCGTGCCGCTCTTTGGGCTTGCACCTTGCGGCGTCCTTGCCGCGGATGGTATTTAAATTACGTTCCGCGTAGCGGAACACATTTTACTGTCAACTCTCCACTGTCAACTTTCAACTGTAATCCCCCCTCGAAAGGAATCAGAAAATGGTTATTAAGAACGTAAAAATAATAACAATGTCCGACAGGGACTATGAAAACGGCTTTGTGCGGTTTAACGAGGTGTTCACCGAGATCGGCGAGATGAAGGACTATGTACGCACCGACGAGGAGGAGCTAGACGGCGCGGGACTGACGCTCTACCCCGGGTTTGTGGACGCGCACTGCCACCTGGGAATGTGGAGTGATTCCCTCACCTTCGAGGGCGACGACGGAAACGAGGACACCGACCCCTCAACGCCGCATCTGCGCGCTGTCGACAGCATAAACGCTATGGACAGGTGCTTCGCGGACGCGGTTTGTGCGGGAGTTACCGCGGTCTGCACGGGCGTTGGGAGCGCGAATCCCATCGGCGGGAGCTTCGCGCTGATAAAGACCTACGGTTCCAAGCGTGTGGACAAGCTGATCGTGAAGAACCCCGCCGCTATCAAGTTTGCGTTGGGTGAGAATCCCAAAAATTCCTACAACGACCGCGACGAGACCCCCGTAACACGCATGGCGACCGCCGCGATAATCCGCGAGCAGCTCAACAAGGCTCTCCGTTACAAAGAAGATCTGGAGGAACATCAGCGCACAAAGGGCACCGACGACGAGACCTCCAAGCCCGATTTCGACGCGAAATGCGAAGCGCTACTCCCATTATTTAATAAGAAGAACAGGCTTCCCGCGCACTTTCACTGCCACCGCGCGGACGATATTTTCACCGCAATCCGCATTTCCAAGGAATTCGCGCTGGACTACGTTCTTATTCACTGTACGGACGGCGGGATCATCGCGGACGAGCTTTCCGAGGATGCTCCGAGCGTGGTCGTGGGACCTCTGATGGGCGACCGTGGCAAGCCCGAGCTTGCTCACCACGACATCGCAACGCCGCGTATTCTCCATGATAACGGCATAAAATTCGCTATCTGCACCGACCACCCCGAAACGCCCATTCAGTATCTTCCGCTGACTGCCGCGCTGGCGGTGCGCGGGGGGCTTTCCCCTGCCGAGGCGCTTAAGGGCATTACCGTGAATGCCGCGGAGATCCTCAGAGCCGCCGACCGCATAGGCTCCGTCGAGGTCGGCAAGGACGCCGATTTCTCGCTGTTTTGCGGCGACCCCCTAGACATCGCCGTCACGCCCGAGCTGGTGGTGGTGGATGGGAAAATCGCTTTCAGCAGTGGAAAGTTGGCAGTTGACAGTAATGAGTAAACAGTAATTCGGGGAACTTTGCGTTGCTTGTTAGGGTTGTGTGGATTTCTTGCCATATTTTGCTCCTGTCAACTTAATTGTTGACGACGGAGTGCGGGGGG
>JAFLUD010000162.1 GCA_022508965.1 Oscillospiraceae bacterium | reverse complement strand
CGCTTTTGCAGGAACTCCTCCAGATGTGAAAGCCGCTCGCTCTCGTCCTCCGACAGACGCGCCGCGGGGATCCCCGTTATTGCGGAGACCGCACGCGCTACGTCCTCCTCGTCAACTACCACCCGCTCGAGCTTCTTTTCCTTGAGCGTGCAAAACAATGTCTTTTCCGAGAATTTTTCCAGACGCGCCGCCGCTGCCGCCTCGTCGATCAGATCGATCGCCTTGTCGGGCAGTCTTCGATCGTTCAGATACCGCTCCGACAGAGTAACGGCGGCTTTTATGGCTCTGTCCGTGATGACCGCGTGATGGTGCTCCTCCAGACGCGCCCTGAGCCCGTTCAGGATAGAGATAGCCCCCGTTTCATCGGGCTGCGGGACGTTTATCGGCTGAAAACGCCGCTCAAGGGCGCTGTCCTTCTCGATAAAGCGCCGATATTCGTCGGTGGTCGTAGCGCCGATAAGACACAGCTTTCCCCTCGCCAGCAGCGGTTTAAGAATGCTCGCCGCGTCAATAGCGCCCTCCGCAGCGCCCGTCCCTACTATCATGTGAATTTCATCTATGAACAGAATGACCTCGGGATTGCTTATCGCCTCATCGAGGGCGCTTTTCAGCCTTTCCTCAAAGTCGCCGCGATACTTAGCCCCTGCCAGCATAGCAGAGAGATCGACCGCAAAAACGCGCTTGTCCGACAGCTCGGGCGGCACATTTCCGTTCGCGACTCGCTGTGAAAAGCCCTCGGCGACTGCGGTCTTCCCCACGCCCGCATCTCCGATAAGGCAGGGATTGTTTTTGCTGCGCCGCAAGAGTATCTGCACCATACGCTCTATCTCCGTATCGCGCCCGATAACGGGGTCAAGCTCCCCCCTTCTCGCCTGCGCGGTAAGCTCCCTTCCGTATCTCGACAAAATCGGAAAATCTGCGCGCGGATTTTCTCCCTTTTTGGGAGTTTTTTCATTCGATTTCCGTTCGGGAGCGTCAAAACGCGTCGGCTCATAGGTCCTCGCCGAAACGTTCCCGTACAATCGCGTGACCGTCTCCGAGCCAAGCTCCGCCAGCATGGAATACGCCGTGCAGTCCCTGTCTGTAAGAAGCGCCATAAGGATATGCTCCGTCCCCACATAGCCGTCGTTTTTGGCGGCAGCGATGGAACGGGCGGAGAGCAGCAGCTTTTTCAGCCGAGGCGAAAAATCCTTCTCACCCAGCTCCACGCTCTGAGCTATCCCCACGCGGTCTTTAAGCTGAAGAATAAGATCCCGAAACCGCACCTGCTGCCTTGCCAGAAGGAGCCCCGCTGCGCTCTCCGCGTTTTTTGCCAGGGCACAGAGAAGATGCTCGCTCCCGATGTAGGTATGCCCCATCTGCCCTGCGATCGTTATCGCGGAGCCGAGCGCCTGAGCCGCCTCGCCCGAAAATCCCGGCACATTGTTCTGAATTGCCAAAAAATATCCCCCTTTTTAATTGAAAGTGTACGACACACTGCATTTACTCACGGTTTTATTATGGCAATTCAGGGAAATTTTTATTCAAAATCTGGAAATTTTGGATATAAACAGAAAAAGCACCAAGCTCTGTTAATAAGCTCGGTGCATGATAATTATCTTTGGTCCTGTTTTCTATTAACTATTTCTTTCTTCTTGCGGAACACAAAAATTTTACT
>JAFLUD010000161.1 GCA_022508965.1 Oscillospiraceae bacterium | reverse complement strand
GGGGAAATGTCCGCTTTTTGCCGGATTTTTGTCTTTCCCCCTTTCCCCGAAGGGTGTTCCCCCCGCACACCGTCGTCAACATAAAAGCTAACAGGTTTAAAATATGGCGAGTAATCAACACAACCCCGACAAGCAACACAAAGCTCCCCGAACAACAGAAGCAACACAACCCCAACAGCAACACAGAGTTCCCCGAAAAAAGGAGCGGATCTCTCCGCTCCACATAGGCTATTCCAAATCCAAGTCCTCGATAAGCCGCGCCGCTTCCGCGCGGTTTTTCAGGCGGATCCCCTCGCGCAAAAGCTCCGCGTCGGCGGGATATAGCGAATCTATCGGCGTCTTGTAGACTGCCAGCGGCTCGTCCACGCCCTCCTCCAGCAAAGCGATCTTTCCCTCGTATTCACGCAGAATAAAGCACACAGCGTCCGCGGAAGCGTGAGCCAGCGTTATCGTCTGCGTCGACAACGCCAGCGCCGCCAGCAATACCGCGCTTTTACCGTTTTTCTTCATAGCAAAGCTCCTTTCAGAAGTTATTGTAAAGGTAGTATTTGCTCGAAGAGTAAAATTATTCTTTGCTCTTGCTTCGTCGGGCTTCCAGCAGCAATATCCCGCTCATTATGAGAACGCACGCGGAGATCACGGCGTTTTTGCTGAACGGTTCCGCGGAGGCGTTCGGAGCAAGCGCGGGAATTCCATCCACGGCAAAGCGGCGAGAGAACGGCATTGCCAGAAGCGCCGATAACGCGGCTGCCGGAATCCTCGAGAGCAAAAATCCTCGCAGCGGGATTCCCTTTGCGAGCGCCGAGACCTGCAAATGCACGCAGATACCACCGAAGCTCAGCAGCGCCGCGCAGATCGGCATTGCGGCGGCGGTCGGAGAGACAGCTTTTATCCGCGTGACCTCCAACAGCGCGGGGAATATCTCGGCGTTCCCGAAAAGCCGCTCGAACAAAGAAAATATCCCCAGCTGCCGAAGAAGCGCTGTTGCCGCCGAAAATCCGACTATCATCACACAGACCGTGAACATCACGCGCGCTCCGCCGGTTACCGACGAGGTGAAATCCTCGGGAGTGAAGCTGAAACGGCTTTCGGCTTTTTTAAGGGGAATTTCCCCGCGCATTCGTACAGCCGCCGCTATCAGCAGCGACGAGAAAAAGCACGCCCCGAACAGCGCCAGCCCCGCCGCAGTGCTTCCGAAGATCTGAGCGCCGGCTATTCCCACAACAAACGACGGACCGCTGCCGAAACAGCAGCACAGCATTCTTCCCGCGTCCTTCGGGGAAATGCGTCCGTTTTTTACCAGCTCCGACAGCAGCCGCGCTCCGACGGGATAACCGCCGATGTTCGCCAGCAAAAAAACCGCGCAAAGCTCCTCGTCCATTCTGAGAAGCTTTGAGAGCGGGAAGGTCAACGGCTTTAAGGCGACGCGGTATAATCCGCTTTTTTGCAGCCAGATAGCCAGCACCGTAAACGCGAACAGCGACGGCACTATCACCTCAAGGCAGTCGGAAACCGCCGTCCTCACCGCCCCCGAAGCCGCCCCCGGGTCAAGCACCAGCAATACCGCGAAGATCACGGCTATTACCGATAAAAAGTATTTCATCTTTTCCTCCAAATCGGAATTTAGGCAACACCGCACAAAGATTGTGCGCGTATTGCGCCGTCAGATTTTTCGTTAGA
>JAFLUD010000160.1 GCA_022508965.1 Oscillospiraceae bacterium | reverse complement strand
GCAAGCCCAAAGAGCGGCACGGATGCCGCTCAACCGAGGCTTGCACACGGCGAAGCGGATACCATAACTTTCCACTTTCAACTGTCAACTGTAAACTGTAAACTGTATTTCGCCAACTTTGCGATCTCGCCCGTGATAATGTAGTCGCGGGTGTTTCCGTTTACCATGAAGGTGCTGTTGCGGCGGTAGATAACGTCGCGCTTGTTGTACAGCTCCTCGAGCTGTTCGGGGGAGTTGTTTACGACAAGCGGGCGGTTGGTGTCGCCCTTTATGCGCCGATAACACTCGTCGAAAGCGGTGCGGATGTAGACGGAGATCCCGCTGTCGCGCGCGAATTGCGCCGTCTCGTCGTTTATGAGCGCGCCGCCGCCCGTAGCGACGACGTTTCCGCCGGAAAGCTCGCGGATGTACTTGGCTTCGAGACTGCGGAAATGCGGTTCCCCGAATTTCTCAAAGATCTCGGGAATGGACATTCCCTCGGCAGCGACGATATATCGGTCAAGATCGACGAATTTCATATCCAGCATGGAGGCGAGCTGCCTGCCGACGTGGCTCTTGCCGCAGCCCATAAACCCGCATAAATAAATGCTCAAACCCCCGCTCATATCGAATTCTCCATATCGGCGATCAGGCGGTCGATGTCCTCTTTTTTATAGGAAACCCCGTCCCAGATCTCGTGCGCGGCGACTGCCTGAAGCACCAGCATCGCCATTCCCGTCATCGCCCGCGCGCCCTTTTCACGCGCGGTTTTTACGAGTAAAGTCTCGCGCGGATTATACACCGCGTCGAACACGAAGCTCACGCCGTCCAGAACGTCCTCGCCGCAGGGCATCCTGTCGGTTTTCGGGAACATTCCCACCGGCGACGCGTTCACCAGCAGCTCAAATTTCTCGCCGTTCAGATCGGCAGCGCACAGCCCGTTCTCACCGATAACGGCGATTTGTACGCTCGCGTCGGGCTTCAGCGCGCGGATCTCCGCAACGGCTTTTTCCGCAAGCGGAAGATCGCTCTTCAGCGCGGCGATCGTAAGCTCTCCGCCTTGCAGCGCGGTCTCGATCGCCATCATTCTCCCCACGCCGCCGCAGCCGATAAGCAGAACCTTCCCGCCGAGCGTTGCGCCCATCATCTCGATGGACTTGATAAATCCCGTGCAGTCGGTGTTGTGACCGGTTTTGCCGTGTTTGTTGGAAACGGTGTTCACCGACCGATAACGCTGCGCGCTCTCGGCAAGCGAGCCGCAGTACTTTATAATATCCACCTTATGGGGGATCGTGATATTGAAGCCCTCGAATTCCTCCAAAAACGGGAACCTGCTCTCCAGCTCCTCGGGCGCGATGTCCAAAAGCGTATACTCGGCTTCCTCGCCCGACAGCTCGAACAGCCGCGCGTGAATCTGCGGCGAGAGCGAATGCCCGAGAGGATGCCCTATAAGACAAAACTTTCTCATAATTTAAACCTCCGTTGTACAGTTTACAGTAATGAGTAATGAGTAAACAGTATTTCCTTTTTTGTTTTGTGGGGAACTTGGTGTTGCTGTTGGTTCTGTGTCGCTTCTGTTGTTTGGGGAACTTAGTGTTCCTTGTTGGGGGGTGTTGATTGGTAACAGGATTTTGCTCCTGTCAAGCCAAACGCTGACGACGGTGTGCGGGGGGACAACCCTTCGGGGAAAGGGGGAAAGAAAAAAATCCGGACAAAAAGCGGACATTTCCCCCTTTCCCCTACGGGCTTTTCCCCCCGCTCCCCCTTTTCCCCTCTCCCCATTCCCCCATTGTCCGCTTTTT
>JAFLUD010000016.1 GCA_022508965.1 Oscillospiraceae bacterium | reverse complement strand
GATTTTTCGTCAGATTGCCGAAAACGACGCAGGAATACTTGATGTATTTCAAGGACACCAGTGCCCGAGGAGTTTGAGGCAAAAATGACGGAAAAGATGCAAGCAAGACGTGCATAAAGCCCCCAACACGACGTTGGAAGGCGAACGCCAAGGCGCGGCACGGATGCCGCGCAGTAAAGCGTTCGCACTGTTAGGGCGGTCTTTGTACGGTATTGCCGTTTATCTCTGTAATTCATAAAGTTTTTCGTCGGTAAAAACACCGCGAAAATACGCGTCCATTGCGCCGTCGAGGCGGTCGATGTAATCGGTGTAGTTTTTGGGAAAACGCTTTTGCTTTGCCGCGTCGTTCGGGTCGAAATGCCAGATTATTTCTTTCAAGATCCAACTGTATACAAATGCTATTTTTCCGGCAATTTCAAGTGTTTTTTCTCCTTTCGCGAGCGTCATCACACAGTCATAAAAATCCCAAAAGCCCGCCGCAGAAAAAACGCACTCCTCATAAAGCGAGAAAATAAAGCTCCCTTCGACACCCTCACGGTTTTTATCTAAAATGTCAAGCGCTTCACCGGTCGTCATAATTACTCCTGCGTAATGCGTATCTTTCCGACAAAGCCCATTATTTCATCTCTCATGCGAATAGCTTCTCTGCGAGCAGCCTCCGCGAATTCTCTCTCGCTGCATTTCTGCTTCTGGTAAGCGCACATGATTCCGCGCGAGCTGTTGACGATGCCGCCCAAGCCCTTTTTGTCGAACGCCGCCGCGATATCGGCAGCAGAAGCCCCCTGCGCTCCGTAACCGGGAATAAGGAAGAACGTGTGCGGCAGTATTTCGCGCAGCCGCTTTATCTGTTCGGGATATGTAGCTCCCACGACCGCGCCCACGCCCGTGTAGCCGTAAACTCCGGGAAGCTCTTTGCCCCAGTCCTCGCACATCTTCCCCATAAGCTCATAAATGGGCGCTCCGTCAACCAGCTTGTCCTGAAGCTCGCCGCTCGAGGGATTGGAGGTCTTCACGAGAACGAAAATGCCCTTGTCGTTTTCCGAGCAGGTCTTAAGCAGCGGCTTAATGCCGTCGCTGCCGAGATAACCGTTTACGGTAAGCGCGTCCCCAAGAAACGGCTCATATTCCTTAGAACCCACCTTCACAGTCCCCAGATGCGCCGCCGCGTAAGCCTCCATGGTAGTGCCGATGTCGTTTCGCTTGCCGTCGGTAATGACGTACATACCTTTAGAGCGCGCGTATTCCTGGGTCTTGTGCAGAGCCTTCATGCCTGCCGTGCCGTACATCTCATAGTAAGCCGCCTGCGGCTTTACCGCGGGAACTATGTCATAAAGCGCGTCGATAAGCCCCTTGTTGAATTCATACAAAGCCTTTGCGGCGCCCTTAAGGGTCTCGCCGTGCCGCTCGAAGCACTTTTTCTTTATGAATTCGGGAACATAGTCCAGCTTAGGGTCAAGCCCCGCCACAGTAGGGTTCTGCGTCTGTTCTATTTTTTCAATGAGTCTATCCAATGACATAACAAACAATCTCCTTATCTTATAACCAAATTACTGTACACTCTCCACTTTACACTGTCAACTGTCAACCGTCCTCGTAAACTACCTTTCCGTCTACAATAGTCATCTTAACTCTTCCCTTGAGCTTCCGTCCCTTAAAGCAGGAGTTCCTCGATTTGGAATGGAACTTCTCGGGATCGACCGTCCATTCCTCGTTGATATCGAATATCGCGATGTCCGCGGGCGCGCCCTCCGAAAAGCTCCCTCCCGGAATACCGAGGATCTTTCTGGGATTCACGCTCATCAGCCTTACGATACGCTTCAGAGATATCTTGTCGTTGTGATAAAGCTCGGTAAGAGTAACCGCAAGCGAGGTCTCCAGCCCCACCACGCCAAACGGAGCCTTCTCAAAATCCGCTTTTTCTTCCGGAGAATGAGGAGCGTGGTCGGTAACGATACAGTCGATAGTGCCGTCGCAAACGCCCTCCGAGATAGCGAGAACGTCGTGCTCCGTGCGAAGCGGCGGATTCATGCGATAATCCGCGTCGCGCGTCCGCAGCATATCGTCGGTAAGCGTGAAATAATGCGGGCAGGTCTCGCTGGTAACCATAGTGCCGTATCTCGCGCCGAAGCGCACCCACATCATGCTGGTAGAGGTAGAAACGTGCGCGATGTGAATGGGAATTTCCATGTCCTGCGCGAGAATGATCTCACGCGCGGTCATCGTGTCCTCCGACGTCCTGTGAATACCCTTCACGCCCAGCTCCTTGGAGATCTTTCCGTGGTTAATGATACCTCCCGCCACGATCTCCGGGTCCTCACAGTGCGAGATAACGCGAAGCCCCGCATAGTGCGCTCTGGTCATAGCCTGCGCCATCATACGCGCGCTCATAACCGGCTTTCCGTCATCGGACACAGCAACGCACCCCGCTTGCCTCAGCTCGATGAAATCGCACAGCTCCTCGCCCTTCTGCCCCTTGGTGATGCACCCTATGGGATAGACCTTTATCTTAGCCTTTTTCGCCTTGTCGAGAATGTACTTTACAGTCTTCGCGTTGTCAATGACAGGGTCGGTATTCGGCATACACGCAACCGCCGTAACGCCTCCCGCCGCAGCCGCCTCGCTTCCGCTGATGATATCCTCCTTGTGAGTCTGCCCCGGATCGCGAAAATGAACGTGCATATCGCACAGCCCCGGGATAACCGTCCTCCCCGAGCAGTCGATGACCTTATCCGCCGCGTCCGTAATGTTCGGCTCGCACTTGACGATGACCCCCTTGTCAATGAGAACGTCCGCGACCCCCTCAAAATCGTTTGCGGCGTCAACAACATAACCGTTTTTCAGCAATAATTCCATAATTCACCTCGTAAATAACAAAAAGCAATGCATTTGACCTTTTTAGGCAATACCGCACAATTATTGTCGAGTGATTGCCTTTATTCTTTCTCGATGATAACGACCTTATCGCAGCCGTCTATCTCACGCACCATTACACAAACCTTTTCGCCGCGTGAGGTGGGAAGATTTTTCCCTATATAATCCGCCCGAATGGGAAGCTCCCTGTGACCGCGGTCGATAAGCGCAGCGAGCTGTATCTCCGTAGGACGCCCCCTTGCCAGCAAGCCGTCTATGGCGGCTCGCGCAGTTCTTCCCGTGAATATAACGTCGTCGATGATAACGACGTGCTTGCCTGTGATATCGAAGTCTATTTTTGAGGAATCCGCGGCGCGGTCTATTTTATCGTCGTCGCGAAACGGCGTGATGTCGAGGGTGCCCACTGTGACCTCTTGCCCCTCGTTCTCGGAGATCTTCGCGGCTATTCTTTTAGCGAGAACCGCCCCCCGCGAATACAGCCCGACGAGGCAAAGGTTATCCGTACCCTTGTTTCGCTCGATGATCTCGAACGATATTCTTGCGATAGCGCGTTCAATAGCGCTTTCGTCGAGGATCTCCGCCTTCACGCGAAAGCCCTCGCGTTTCAGTTCCTCCATCATTTCACCTCACAAACAAAAAATACCGCCTTGTCGGCGGCAGTACAGTCAGATTTAACGCAATAACCGCGCTGTAAAAACCCATCGCGGAAATTACCGAAAATTCACAACCTTGTCGGTCTCACGGTACCGAATTAAAAGCCGCTCATTACATATTTTATTATAGCTGATTTTGCGGAATTTGTCAATGCCGAAACATAAAATTTCAAAGCCATAATCAACCCGTTTTATGTGCAATTTCACTACAACCCAAACCGTAATAATGTAGAATTGATAATTGACAATTGATAATTTCGGTGCGCCTTCGGCGCATATTTAAATTACGTCGGCGAAGCCGACACCATAACTTTCCACTGTCCACTTTCAACTGTCAACTGCAAAGCCGCCCTCGGCTTTGCGAGGGCGGCTGACAAATTTAGTGTTTAACTATCGTTAAAAATTCTATTCTCTCTATTAAGATTAAGCTCTCTTGCGTGAGATAACAACCGCAGCGCCTGCGAGCGTGATAGCGCCTACAACAGCGGCAACGCCCTCAACACCGGAATCGGGGTTATCCTTATCGGATTCAACGGGAGCGCCGTCTACGTCGTCGGTAGTAACAGCGTCGTCCTCGGGAGCAGCGGCGGCGCCGTCGATCTCGGGAACGCCCATAACGGGAACGTTAACTTCGGCAGAAGCCAGAACAGTAGTTGCGGAAAGAGCCGCAACAGCAACGATAGCAGCCAGAACAGATTTAACCTTCATCTTCAAAAATCCTCCTAGAAAAGTCAAAATTGCCAAAGATAGCAAACACTAACAAGTTGCGCCCGCAATTCCCCTACGTCCGCAACTTTTCCCCGCTTATTATTGTACAATATTTCGTCGAAAAAAGCAAGTAGAATTTTAAATATAAATAACAATTTTTGGAGCGTTTTTTCGTCAATTTTCACAATTGACAAACCGTTTAATTCCCGTTATGGTTATTTTCTGTGAATTTAACAAAAACAGAATCCCCCCGCCACCCACAATATCTTGTTTGTATTATCCGCGAATTTTCACAATATATAGAATAAGAGAAACAAAGAAGCCCCCGAAGGCGAACCGCCTGCATACGGGAGCTTCCGAAAAATCAGTCCGTAAAAGAGAACTTAGTCGTGCTTACGGCGAACGGTAGTGAGAGTCACACCCATAGCCGCGAGGACCGCCGAGGTAGCGGCAAAGCCGAGGGAGATACCGGTGTTAGGGTTCTTAGCCTCGTTGGAGGAATCGCCTACAGCGTTGCTTTCGGAGGTGGACTGAGTGCCGCTCGTCTCGGGAACGCCGTCCTTAAGGTCGGTAACGTCGCCGGTGTTGGAGGAATCGGTCAGAGGATCAACGCCGTTATTAATGCCGGAGTTGCTGCCGGTGATACCGTCCGCAACATCCTCGCCTGCGTTTACAACGCCGTCAACTATATCTTCGCCCGCATTGACAACACCGTCAACGGCGCCTTCAACCGCGGAACCCACACTGCTGGCGTAAGCCGCGGTGGAAAACGCCGCAAAGATAGCCAAAGCCGCAGCGGCGGAAAACTTCTTAAACATACGAAAAACTCCTTTGCTAAAAATTCGCGCAAAAACCTGCGCAGTAATATTATTAGCAAAGAAAAAACGAATATTATAGGTTGATTTTAGTCGGCTTTTTTACGGGAATTTTTCGGAATTTTTTTCCTTTTGTCAGTGATCTCGAAGCTCACCATTGTAAGCCGTTCAATTTCCTCGCGCGGAACGTCCGAGTCGAGAATTACCGAGATCCAGTGCACCTTGTTCATGTGATAAGCGGGAATAACGCCCTTGTATATTTTCCGCAAAAGCTCCGCTTCCATAGGGTCGATCTTGAGGTTTACGACCCATTGTTCTTTGAACTTCAAGATCACCGCAAACCATTTTTTGGAATCCGAGTGCCTCGCGACCGAGGACTCAAAATCCTTGTCGAACGGCTGATCGACGTCCGCACCGCCGATATTCGCGCAAAAATCGAGATATTCCTCTTTAGTCATAAGAAAAGCCCCTTTCCGTTTTTGTTGGGAATCATTTCCTCAAAAATCTCAAAAACCTGATATTCTTGCCGTTTGTTTCGATAACGGGCGAAGCCTCCGCAAGCTCCCATTCGGGATCATGCTCGATGTCCGAGAAGAACACGTCCCCGCCGAAGCTCTCATAAACGCGCGTGATAAGAGCTTCGTCGCAGTAGGGCAAGAGCTGTTTGTAGATCTCGCCGCCGCCGATAACGAACATCCTGTTTTCGAGGGAATCTGCGTATTTCAAAAGACTTTTGATGTCGGAGAATACCCGCGCCCCGTCGATTTTTTTGGAATTGCGTGATAAAACGAGATTTTCGCGGTCGGGCAGCGGACGCTTAGGGAACGACTCATAGGTTTTTCTTCCCATTATAACGGTGGAATTTTTTGTAGTCTCGCGAAAATGCTTCATATCCTCGGGCAGGCGGTAAAGAAGATCGCCGTTCTTCCCGATAGCGCAGTCATTGTCCATAACAAGAATAATTGTCATCATTTCACCTCTGATAGCTCAGATAAAAAAGCCGCAAATCTCCGTTAGGAAATCTGCGGCTTGGATTTACACGCCGTATAAACGCCGTCCCTTACAAGACCCAAACGCGCGGGCAACACCCGCGGACTGTTTACACGGTCAACATATTGCGCTCCCACCCCGCAGCGAATCTTTCCGCCGCCCGGAAGCGATCTCCGATCCAAGAGCCGAAAACCGCATCGCGGTCTTCCTGCCTCTTAATAAGAATATCGTCAGAATTTTCCAAAACTTTAGCAAAAAGCCGCAAAATTAAAATTTTAGCTATTTTCCATAAATAACCTGCTTGTCCTTTGACAATTAATCCAATAAACCGTCAGATCTTAGTCATTTTCGCGTTGTTCCGCATGACCTTTTTAAGCCCGCGCGTGTCGAAATCAATGGTGATCATAGCGTCGTTGCCCATCTGAATGACTTCCGTAACGGTGCCCTCGCCGAAAAGGCTGTGCTTTATCCTGTCGCCCGCCGAGAAGCTCTCGGTGTTCGGCTTGGGAACAAACCCCGTCTTCATTTTCTGCGATTGTTCTCTGAGAAAGCTCCGCTGCTCGGGCTTCGCCGATGCATTGAAGGTATTGAAGGAAGCCGCGCGCTCGCCGTTCTTTTCGCACAGCTCCTCGGGTATCTCGCGCACAAACTCCGAAAGCTGGTTCGCCGAGGTCTTGCCGTACAGCATCCTGTAATGGGAATGTGTGACGATCAGACGTTTTTTCGCGCGTGTGACCGCAACATAAGCCAGTCTGCGCTCCTCCTCCATTTCCGAGGGATCGTACCTGCACATAGCCGACGGGAACACGTTGTCCTCCGCCGCGACCATAAATACGACAGGGAACTCCAGCCCCTTCGCGCTGTGCATAGTCATAAGCGAGACCCTGTCGGAACCCGTGTCGTAGTTGTCGATGTCTGCGACCAGAGCCGTCTGCTCCAGAAAATCCGGAAGCGCCGCCTCGGGGTTTTCGTTGAGAATTTGCACCGCGTTGGATTTAAGCTCCCCGATGTTCTGGATACGCGGCTCGCCCTCGGGCCCCTGCGCCTTCAGCATCTGCATATATCCCGTTTTCTCGGCGACCGCGTCGATAAGCTCGTCCAACGGCAGACTGTCCGCAAGCTCGTCCAGCTCTTCAAAGAGATTAGCCGCCGCCTTAAGAACGCCCGCCCGTTTGCTCAGCGTCTCATATTCCGAAGCGTCGCGGCATACCTCGATAGGACTGATCCCCAGTCCCTCCGAAATGCGCACGACCTCGTCCACCGTCGCGTCACCGATGCCGCGCTTCGGCTCGTTTATGACGCGCCGAAACCGCACGGTATCAAACGGATTGTCGATAAGCGCCAGATACGCCATTATATCGCGAATTTCCTTGCGGTCGTAGAATCTCAGTCCCCCCACGATCTTGTAGGGGATCCCCGCTCGGGTAAGCGCCGTCTCAAACGCCCGCGAAAGCGCGTTGTTGCGGTACAAAAGCGCATAGTCCGAATAAGCGGCGCCGTTTTGCACGCCCTCTGCGATGATATCCGCCACGCCCTTAGCCTCCGCGACCTCGCTCGGATAACGGTTGATCTGGATTTTGTCGCCCGTACCCAGATCGCTCCAAAGATTTTTTCCTTTTCTGTTGGAATTGTTTTTGATAATGGCGTTCGCCGCGTCGAGAATAGTCTCCGTCGAACGGTAATTCTGCTCCAGACGGATGACCGTGCAGTTTTTGAATTGCTTTTCAAAGCCGAGAATATTCTCGATAGTCGCCCCTCGGAACCGGTAGATCGACTGATCGTCGTCGCCGACAACGCCGAGATTTCCCGTGTCGCCCGCCAGCAGCGAGATAAGGCGGTATTGCGCGACGTTGGTATCCTGATACTCGTCCACCATTATGTACTTGTAAAGATTTCTGTAATGCCTCAGAACGTCGGGGAATTCCTCAAACAGCTTCACGGTAAGGAAAATAATGTCGTCAAAATCCACAGCGTTCGCGGATTTCAGCGCCGCCTGATATTCCGAGTAGACCTGCGCCGTTTTGATTTCGGTGGAATCCGCGCTCTCATGCGCGTCCATAGCATATTCCGCCGCCGAGATCATCTTATCTTTAAGCCGCGAAATGCTGTTTTTAAAGACCTTGGGAGCAATGATCTTCTCGTCGATGGAAAGCCGCTTCATGATCTCCTTGATAAGCCGCTTGGAGTCGTCTTCGTCGTAGATTGTAAAGCTGTTTTTATAGCCGAGTCGCTCAATTTCGCGGCGGAGAATCCTCACGCACGCCGAGTGAAAGGTAGCGGCGCAGATCTTCTCCGCGCCCTCGCCGATCATAGACAGCAGACGCTCGCGAAGCTCTCCCGCCGCCTTGTTTGTGAATGTTATAGCGAGAATATTCCAAGGCTCGACAGGCTCGACCGCGATGATATCCGCAAGCCGCTGCGCCGTCTCGGGGGTCTTCTCCATCTGCGGTAATTCCTCCAGAAACCGCGCCTGCTCCGCCGTGATCTCGCGAACCTCCTCGTCATGGTAAGCGTTGCCGAAGCGGAGCATATTCGCTATTCTGTTTACAAGAACGGTAGTCTTTCCGCTGCCCGCTCCCGCAATGATAAGCACCGCGCCGCGAACCTGAAAAATAGCCTTTTTCTGCATATCGTTGGCGCGTGAGAACCAGCTCTCAAGCGCGCGGCGTTTAAGTCCTAAATAATCCAATTGTTACCTCAATTTCCCGAGCCTTCTCCGTCCAGAACGATAAAGGGATTGACCTCCGTGCCGATAGCCTGCGGCAGAACGCCGTCCCACCTTGTCACCTTAAGATAGTCGATATAATCGGGGCTTTCTTTCAGCTGCTTCTGTACCGCCTCGATGGCATACGCCTCCGCGTCCGCCTGAATTTTCTGAGAATCCGCCTGCGCCTGAGCCGCGATGACCTGCTGCTTGGCTTCCTCTTCCTTTTCGGCGGTCTTGTTCTGCATTTTGAGAGCGTCCTGCGCCGCGATAACTTTAGCCTGGATAGACTGCTCGAAAGCGTCGTCAAACGAAAGGTTCTCGATAGCGAACGCCGTCACAACTATCCCCTGAGGCGCGAGAGTCTCTTTAAGGGAATTGTAAATAGCGTTCTGCACGGTAGAGCGGTTCTGGACTAAGTCCTCCGCCTTGACCTTACCTATCTCGTCCTTAGATATTTTCGCGACGTTGGGAACCAACAGCTTGGTCTCCACGTTCGCAATGCCGATAGTTCTGATGATCTCCGGCAGCCTCGAGCCGTCGTAGTAATAGTTGAGCTTCAGCATCAGCGTGTCGACGGTCTGCGTATCCGAGGTATAAGCGTCCGCCTGGACCGAGTATATCTGCTCGCGTATATCCACCTGCTGAATTTCCTCGATAAAGGGAATATGGAAATTCAGTCCCGCCGTAAGATCGCTCCTTACGATCTTTCCAAACTGGTATTTAACGCCGATAAAGCCCTCGTTCACAACGGTAAAGCTGTTGAATAAAACGATCAGAAGCACGATAGCGATAAGCACAATAATAAAGAGATTACCCCATTTGAACTGACCGTTATCGGACGACTGTTGATTGGATTTCATAAAACTCATCATATCTTTCTCCTAAATCAGATCTTGATTTCCGTAAGCTCCGAATACACGTCCCCCGTAGATATCGCGGGGACTGCCGCTCTTCTGCTGATGCCCGCCCGCGCAAACGCCTGCGTAAGCATGAGCTTTATGCGGTTGACCTGGTTTACCTCCGAAGCGCCAGGGTCGAAATCGACGGCAACGATGTTGCTCTCGGGGTGCTGACGGCGAAGCTCGCCGATAACGCCCTTTCCGGTAACGTGGTTAGGCAGGCAGGCGAACGGCTGCATACAAACGATATTCGGAACACCCTCGCGGATAAGCTCCAGCATCTCCGCCGAAAGGAACCATCCCTCGCCCGCGATGTTGCCGGTAGAAACGATAGGCTTCACCGATTCCATCATTTCGAGAATATCCCCCGGACAGCCGAATTTAGTGCCTGAAACCGCCTCGCGATAGCTCTTCTCCAAGAACATAAACGCCTTGATAACAGCGTTTCTCGCGGCTTTTTTCGCGTTGGAATAATACAGCAGCTTAGATTTTGTAATTCCGTGCGAACAGATATAGTAGAAGAATCCCATAAGATCGGGGACTACCACCTCGCAGCCCTCGTTTTCAAGAAGTCCGATGATATCGTTGTTAGCGACCGGGTGGAATTTCACGAGAATCTCACCCACCAGCCCGATCTTCGGCTTTGGAACTTCGTTCACAGGGAATTCCAGGAAATCCTTCACGATGTTGCGGACGTTGTTGTTAAAGCGCGGCAGCGAAAGCGATTTCAGCTCGTCCCTGAGGAACAGCCTCCACTTTTCGTAAAGAGCGTCGGCGCTTCCCTTAATTTTCTCATACGGACGCACTTTATACAGACAGCGCTGTAAAACATCGCCGTAAACTATTGCCATAAACGCGCGGATAGCCATACCCGCGGAGATTTTAAAGCCGCTTTGCTTTTCAAGCCCGACCACGTTCAGCGAAATCAGCGGAACCTTCTCAAAGCCCGCGTCCTTAAGCGCTTTTTTAAGCATACCGACGTAGTTTGTGGCTCTGCACGCGCCGCCCGTCTGGGTTATCATGACCGATGTGTTTTCGAGATCGTATTTGCCGGAATTCAGCGCGTGGATAAGCTGCCCTACAATGAGAATAGACGGATAGCAAGCGTCGTTGTTGACGTATTTAAGCCCCTCGTCCACAACCGCCTTCGAGCAGTCCTTTAGAATAACGACGTTATAGCCCGTATGCCTGAACGCCGCCTCCAGCATCTCAAAGTGGATAGGCGCCATCTGCGGACAGAGAATAGTGTGATTTTTCCGCATTTCTTTTGTGAATTCGGGCTGTTTTATGTAACCGACATGACCGCGCACGGGTTTATACTTGTGCCGCGCGCGCTCGTCAACGACCGATATCAGAGAACGCAGACGTATCCTCGCCGCACCGAGGTTGTTTACCTCGTCGATCTTAAGGCAGGTATACAGCTTTCCGAAGCTGCGAAGAATCTCCTGAACCTCGTCGGTGGTGATAGCGTCCAGCCCGCAGCCGAAGCTGTTCAGCTGAACCAGCTCCAGACAGCCGTTGTTTCCGACAACGTGCGCCGCCGCGTAAAGACGGGTGTGATAGGTCCATTGATCGACCACTCGTATAGGGCGCACGACCTGTTCAAGGTGAGCGATAGAATCCTCCGTAAGCACCGCGAAGCCATACCCCGAGATCATCTCCGGAAGCCCATGGTTTATCTCGGGATCGACGTGATAAGGCCGCCCCGCAAGCACGATGCCGCGCCCGCCGTTTTCCTTGAGGAAATTGAGCGTCTCCTCGCCCTTTTTCCGCATAATATCTTTGAATTCCGCGTCCTCGGCATACGCCTTTGCGAGAGCGTCGGAGATCTCGTTTTTGGTAATTTTAAGCTCCGGCAGCCGTTCCGAGAATTCCTCAAAAAGTCTCTCGCCCAGACGCTTCTCGTGGTATATCGGCAAGAACGGGTTTAAGAACTTGACCCCCTCGCGAAGCTCCGGCACAGAGTTCTTTATAACCTCGCTGTAAGTCGCGACAACGGGGCAGTTGTAGTGATTGTCGCCGCCGTTTTTGTCGGTCATCTCGTATGGAATAGACGGGTAGAATATCAGCTTCACGCCGTCGTCGATAAGCGCCTGGATATGCCCGTGCGCGAGCTTTGCGGGATAGCATACCGATTCGGAGGGCATAGTCTCGATGCCCCTGTCGTAGATAGCCCGCGAGGATTTGGGAGAAAGTTTTACCGAGAATCCCAGCTCAGAAAGCAGCCTGTGCCAGAACGGATAGTTCTCATACATACCCAATACCCGCGGGATCCCGATAACGCCGCGCTTCGCCGTTTCCTCGGGAATACTCTCGCGGTCGAATAAAAGGTGATATTTGAAATCGTACAGATTCGGCTGCTTTTCTCCCGAAAGCACCGCGCCCGCGCCGCGCTCACAGCGGTTGTTGCTGATATAGCGTTTTCCGTCGGGGAACTTCGAGATGGTAAGCAGACAGTTGTTGGAACACTTGCCGCAGCGCGCGGTAGTCTTTTCCGCCTTAAAGCTCTCGAGCATATCCGACGAAGCGATAGAGCTTTTCTTGCCGTCGTCGCGCTCGATAGCGATAAGCGCGGAACCGTAAGCGCCCATAAGCCCCGCCTTGTCGGGGCGGATAACGTCCTTTCCGACGATCAGCTCAAACGCCCTCAGCACGCTGTCGTTCATAAACGTACCGCCCTGAACGATGATCTTCTCGCCCATAGACGCGGTATCGCGCAGCTTGATAACTTTAAACAGCGCGTTTTTAACGACGGAATACGAAAGTCCCGCCGAAATATCCGAAACGGTCGCGCCCTCCTTCTGAGCCTGCTTAACGCGCGAGTTCATAAACACCGTACAGCGCGAGCCGAGGTCGACGGGATTTTCCGCCGAAAGCCCCAGAACCGCGAATTCCGAGCTTGTCATACCAAGCGCGTTCGCGAAATTCTCGATAAACGAGCCGCATCCCGACGAGCACGCTTCGTTAAGCAGAATGCTCTCGATCTCGCCGTCCTTAACGCGCATACATTTCATATCCTGCCCGCCGATGTCCAGAATAAACTCCGCCCCGGGAAGCAGCTTGTCTGCGGCTTTATAGTGCGCCATAGTCTCGATCTCGCCGAAATCCGCGCCCAGTGCCGCCTTGATAAGATGCTCGCCGTAGCCCGTCGTGCAGGCCTTGGCTATGTACGCGCCCTCGGGCAGTTGGCTGTAAATTTCCTTGAGGATCCCGATGACCGATTTCAGCGGATCGCCCTGATTTCCCGCGTAGTAAGAGTAAAGTATCTCGGCGTTTTTGTTTAAGAGAACAGCCTTTGTAGTGGTGGAACCCGCGTCGATACCCAGATAGCACGCGCCCGAGTGTGTTTTGATGTCCGCCGTGGGAATAACAGCCTTAGCGTGCCTCTCACGGAATTCCGCGAGCGATTTCTCGTCCTTAAACAGCGGCTCCAGTCTTTCCACCTCGCGCAGCTGATTCTCGCCGAGATTTTCGGCTTTCTTAGCCAGCTCGTCGAAATCTATCTCCGCCGATTCCTCCGAAAGCGCGCAGCCCATAGCAACGAAAAGATTAGCGTTTTCGGGGAATATGATGTTTTCGGGTTTCAGGGAAAGCGTGTCGATAAAGCTCTGCCGAAGCTCCGATAGATAGTGAAGCGGACCTCCGAGAAACGCCACGTTCCCGCGGATAGGCTTGCCGCACGCCAGTCCGCTTATAGTCTGGTTAACGACCGAGCGGAACACCGAAGCCGCGATATCGCTTTTCTTAGCGCCCTCGTTGAGAAGCGGCTGTATATCGCTCTTAGCGAAAACGCCGCAGCGCGAAGCAATAGGGTAGATGGTGGTGTGTTTTTTTGCAAGCTCGTTAAGACCGCCGATATCGGTATTGAGAAGCGCCGCCATCTGGTCGATGAACGCGCCCGTGCCACCCGCGCAGCTTCCGTTCATACGCTGCTCAAGCCCGCCCGTAAGGTAGGTGATCTTAGCGTCCTCGCCGCCAAGCTCTATAGCCACGTCGGTCTGAGGAATAAGCGCCCTGATAGCGTCCGTTCCCGCCGCTACCTCCTGCACAAACGGGATCCCCAGCCATCTAGAGACCGAGATACCGCCCGAGCCGGTAACCGCGATAAGCACGCGCTCCCCCGCGACCTCCTCGCCGACCTGAGAAATTATATCCGAAACAGTCTTGCGGATATCAGAAAAATGCCGCTGATAGCGGCTGAACATCAGCTCGTTGTCTTCGCCCAATACCGCCGCCTTAACGGTGGTAGAGCCAATATCCAATCCAACGCGTTTCATCGGTGCAAAACCCTTCCTTTTTTAGAAATTTTTTCTATATCATTGAAGAAATTCGATCTATACTCATACATTATTTATTATAACACGTTTCGCGAAAAAAGTCAACAGAAATAATAGGTAATTGATAATGTAAAATGGATAATTGATAATTGATAATTAAGGTATCCGCTTCGCGGATGTAATTTAAATTCGTTCCGCGAAGCGGAACTCCATAATTGTCCATTATCAATTATACATTGTCAATTAAAAAAACGGTAATTCTCGCAAAACGAGAATTACCGTTTACTCTTTACTGTCCACTGCCTAAAGCGGTTTAAATACGATCTCGCCGCCCTCGACGGTAGCGCGCGCGTGACTGGTAGCGGCGTTGATCTGAAGTACGCAGTTGTTGATCCTGAGCGTAACGCCGGGGTAGAAGAACCTCTTGCAGCCGATGGAAAGGTTTTGGGTAAGCTGCAGGGTGTCGTCGATGATGGAAATGCGCATTTTAAACTTCTTGATCTCGCTTTGCAGCTTCAGACGGTTGCGAAGTGCCTCAGCCTTAAGCTGCTCGCGTTCCGGCGAGAGCTTGCCCTTTTTCGCGATCTCTGCGAGCGTCGTAAGTATTTTGCCCAGCTGATCCGACTTGTCCTCCATAGCTGCGATCTGCTTTTCGAGCTCGTCGCGTTCCTCCGAAAGGACCGCGTTGTTGCCGAGTGTGATCTCGGTTTTGACATACTTTTCCGAGCCGATGACAGAAGCCTCTATGCCGTCCAGAGCGGTGTATTTTCCGCCCATGATGATGCCCTTGCCCGAAGCGATGATCTTCTCCTCCGAGAACACCTCGCCTCCGATAAAGGAAGCGCTCTCGATGGTGCCGGTCGCGTGGACCTTGCTGTTCTCGCAAAAGCCGAGCTTAACGTTTCCCTTGCATTCTATATGGGAATTTATGGAACCTATCTTGATGAAGATATCGCCGTCCGCGGAGATCTCCGCGCCGTTTACCGAGCCGTTGATGGAGATATTCTTCTTTGATGTAACGCGGAAGCCTTCAAAAACGCTTCCCTTGATGTTTACCGCGCCGATAAAGTCTATGTTTCCGCTGGAAACGTCCACGTCGCCGTTGATGACGAGCGTCTCGTCAACGCAGAAGCTGCCGTTTTTGTAGACCAGGTTTCCGTCAACTGCGGCGATTATCTCCAGCCCGTCGTTGACGAGCGAAGTGCCCGCGCCGACATTGAATTTAGCGGGAACGCCCGGCTTCTGCTTTACGACCATACCGGTAATATCCATACCCGGCTGCCCCTCGGTGGGCAAGGTGATAGCGGCGATAGGGGTGCCCGCGGTGATATTCCTCACCAGACCGAGATTTTTGTAGTCGATCGTGCCGTTCTCGTTTTCCATGGGAGCGGCAACGGAATCTATCTTGTAGAAGTATTTTATGGTGCCGTCGGTGCCGTCGACGGGCGGATCCCATTTAGCGGCGCAGACGTTCTGGTCATAGAGCTTAAGCTCCACAGCCTTCTGAATATCCGCCTCCAGAATTCCGTAAGAAACGAGATTCTCGTCAAGAGCCGCCATGATTTTGTCGACAGTGATATCCAATCCGCCGTTTTCGGGTCTTGAAAAAGACATAAAAGCCGTAGTGCGGTTAGGATTAACCGTCACCTGAACCGTTGAGTGAACGACCATATTCTCAGGCATTGTGATATCCCCCTTTATGCCTCAACTCATTTTTACTCATTATAAATTATACCACATTCCAGAATTATTTGCAACACGGTTGCGAAACATTTTTGCATTTTTCACAGAAAACACGCCGATTTTTTATTTAATTTGACGGGAAATATCAAACGGAGTAGTCTGATAAACATAGTAATTCAGCCAGTTGGTGTAAAGAAGCGTCGAGTGCGCTCTCCAGCGAAGCACCGGTGCCTTGGACGGGTCGTCGTCGGGGTAGTAGTGCCGAGGGATATCCGGGTCGAGATCCTTTCCCAGATCGCGCCGATACTCGGTATCCAGCGTTTCGGCGTCGTATTCCGAGTGTCCCATAACGAAGAATCGGCTGCCGTCGAGGTTCCCGACCGCGTAAACGCCTGCCTCGTCCGAGACCGCCATCAGCTTCAGATCGGGAACTTTGAGAACATCCTCCGCGCGTATCTCCGTGTGTCGTGAATGCGGCGCGTAAAATTCGCTGTCAAACCCGTGGAACAGCCGCGCCTTTGGGGTGAGCAGCCGATGGTTGAACACGCCCGACATTTTCCGCTCCAGCGGATACTTGGGAATCTTGTAGAAATGATACAAAGCCGCCTGAGCGCCCCAGCAGATATGGAGAGTGGAGTGAACGTGCTCGGTAGTCCAGTCCATTATGTGGCAAAGCTCCTCCCAATAATCCACGTCCTCAAAATCCATCTGTTCAACGGGCGCGCCGGTGATGATAAATCCGTCGAAATTTCTGTCCTTGATATCGTCGAAATTCTTATAGAACGCGGATAAATGCGATTGCGGAGTGTTCTTTCCGATGTAAGTGGAGGTCCCGATAAATTCCACCTCGATCTGAAGCGGAGTATTCGAGAGACTTCTGAGAATTTGCGTTTCCGTGGTAATTTTAGTCGGCATAAGGTTCAAAACGCCGATCTTAAGCGGGCGAATATCCTGATGAAGCGCGCGGAATTCGGTCATAACGAAGATATGCTCGTTTTCGAGAACCTCCTGCGCGGGAAGCCCGTCGGGTATTTTAATAGGCATCTGATCAAATCCTTCCAAATTACAGCATTAATCAACTTTAATTATAGAACTATTTGAGGATTTTGTCAAGCGTTCGGCGAAAAATTCGCAAAAAACACTTGACAAAAGGTAATCGGTGTGATATAATAAGTTTCGTAATTTGAATTTTATAAAAGGAATTCGGCATTTGGAGAACTACCCAAGTGGTGAAGGGGCTCCCCTGCTAAGGGAGTAGGTCGGGCAACCGGCGCGAGGGTTCAAATCCCTCGTTCTCCGCCAGCAACACAAAACCGCCCTGCGAACGCAGGGCGGTTTTGTGTCAGTTGACAGTTGACAGTGGAAAGTGTACAGTATCGGTGCGCGGCTGCGCAGTGTGCAAGCCTTTGTTGAGCGGCATCCTTGCCGCTCTTTGGGCTTGCACCTTCCGGCGTCCTTGCCGGCGCGCTTATTTAAATCCGTCCGCGAAGCGGACACCATAACTTTCAACTTTCCGCTGTCCACTGTCAACTGATCTGCAACCTTCCCCCAAAAAATTCCTACTACATAATTGAGGGGCTCTTCAAAACATCCGAAAGGAGGGGAACGAAGTTGGAGGATTCCGAGATAATCGGGCTGTACTTCGAGCGCGACGAACGCGCGATAAGCGAAACGGGCGTGAAGTACGGACGGCTGTGCTTTGGCGTGGCGAAGAACATCCTCGGCAGCAGCGAGGATGCCGAGGAGTGCGTGAACGATACATACCTGAACGTCTGGAACAGCATTCCGCCGACCAAGCCGAACGATCTCAAAGCGTTTATCTGCAAGGTCACCAGAAATTTGTCGCTCACAAGACTGAAATACAACAAAGCGGCTAAGCGTTCCCCCGAGGTGCTGCTGTCGCTGTCGGAGCTGGAGGAGGTATTGCCGGACGAAAGCGCCGCCGACGGCGTAGAGGCAGAGGAGTTGGGTAAGCTGATAAGCGCGTTTTTACGGGAACAAAAGCCCGATTCGCGAAACGTTTTTCTGCGTCGTTATTGGTTTTTCGACTCGGTCTCCGAGATCGCGGCGCGGTTTTCCTTCAGCGAGAGCAAGGTAAAATCCATGCTGTTCCACACGCGCGGAAAGCTGAGAAAGTATTTGAAGAATGAGGGTATAGATATATGAAATTGCTTGACTCATTGGGAGCGGTCGACGACGAGCTGATAAGCGAAGCGATGGAGTACGACCTCGTCTGCGAGGGCGTGAGCATTCGCGTAGAGCGCAAGCCCGTCCGCCCGTGGAAGTATATAGCCGCCGCGGCAGCCTGCGTTGCGGTTTTAGGGGGAACCTTCGCAGCTATGCGGCATATCGCGCCGCCGATAGCGCCCGACGATTCTGTTCAGAGCGGATCCACCGCTAATTCCGGAACCAACGGAACGGAAAACAGCGGGAATTCCGTTTCGGGAGCAACACCGAGCTTTTACGACGGCGTTGTGATAAACGATCTCAACGACGAGGACGTCATATCTTCGGGATTTTACGCCATTATCGGAGTGGAAATGCCGCGGGGCGAGGTCATGCGGACGCTTGACGTCTACCTGCCGCTGAAGATCGGCGAGTACACCGAAGCGTTTGACGCGGAGCATTACGGCATCGGCACCTTCGCCGACGGCGGCTATGACGGCACGTTTGATTATCGAAACGGATACGGCTGCAAGATCACGGTCAACGTCCGCCGTTGGGAACACGTCCGCAGCTGGAACGACCGCCTCCTGCCCGCGGGCGTGGAGCATTGCACGGTAAACGGCGCCGAAACGCTGATAATACGGCAAAAGGGCACCGACAGCTTCGGCGAATACACGCTGCTTTCCGCGGGCTTCTATAAGGACAACGAAACCGCCGTGTCGCTTCAGGCGTATAACATTCCCATCGACGAGTTCATTACGTTCCTGCGCGGGCTTACAGCGATTGTAAAGCAGCAGACCGAAAAACCTTTCCCCGGCTTCGCCACTGCCGAGTGCCCGTGGTATATGCCCGAAAATGCGGACATAGACGGACTGGTGTTCCCCGCCGATTACACGGAGGAAGATCTCGAGCTGCAAAAATTCTTGAAGGAGACCGCCGATAAGGTGGATTTCATTGAGTCGATGTTCAACTATTCCAGACCCGCCGTGGGCTACAGCAGCTCCGACGATCATCTGCAGTTTGTTTTCCCGCAGATGGAGGAATCCGTTGAGAAACAGTACCCCGAGCCGTATTATCCGATAGCGGACGAATATCCTCAGACAAAGGCGGAGCTTAGGAAATTAATGGAGGAAGCCTGCTTGTCTGCCGATTATATCGAATCGGAGCTATCCCTGGTAAGCAAAGCCGAGATGACGAAAAACGATGACGGCACCTATAGTGTGACAATCACCGAGGGCGGAAAGTTTGACGACAACGGGCACTTGTCGTACAGCGGAAGATTTATGGAAATAGGCGGCAGACTGTATAGCGATAGTTCTGGGGGCAAGGGCGGACGCGCTTTGTATTGGGATTCCGCAAAGATCATAAGCCGCTCCGACACCGAGCTTGTGTATTTCCTGGTCGCGGCGGCCTACGGTGTTTACGCGTATTACGACGCCGGGCTGCTGGTGTACGAGGACGGCAGCTGGAAAATCCGAATGCGTAATGACTATTATAATTCCACATATTACCGCGAAAAAACAGTTTCCGGGACAAACTGATTAAAAAGCTCATGATTTCATCCGCCCGCCGTTTCCAATTAATGGGAATAGCGGGCGGTTCTCATTTCAAAAAATACTCTCGGTATATTTTGGGAATTATTGGGAAATATTCAATTTCGATGGATATTATTCATCCCTCCCATTTTTTGTAAGGGAATTTTCGGGCTTTTTCGGGGAATTTACGGCGCAAAAACGCCCTGTTTTCGCATATTCCCAAAAACCCGAAAAATCTTATTCACTCAGAAACCGCGTTTTCCGGGGGAAAACAGGGTAGTTATACGAGCAAACTATTAGCAATGCTAATTACAGCAAATTGCAGTAAAACGCTTTCCCCCTGTAACTATTTGTAACCTAATTGTAACCGAATTGTAACTCTTTTATTGTGTTTATATATTGACAATCACGACAAAATGTAGTATTATGTTAAATAGGAATGATTTTTCTTCAAAAACCGGCAAAAATCCCCCTAAAATATCACTTTTCGTCACTTTATCAAAACAGATTTGGAGCGTGTAAAATGGTTTTTTCAAGCCTTGTGTTTTTATATATGTTTTTGCCGCTGTGCCTTATATTTTATGGCTTAATAAAGCCGCTTAAGGGCAAAAACGCCGTGCTTATCGTATTTTCGCTGATTTTCTACGCGTGGGAGGAGCCGGTGAGAGTGGTTTATCTGCTGCTGTCGGCGGTGATAAACTACTTCGTGGGGATCGGCATCGGGCATTCCCGGAAAAAGGAGAAAGAAAAGCTCGGAAAGCTGATATTGGCGGGCGGTCTGGTGTTCAACATCGGAATGATCGGCGTGTTCAAGTACAGCGGCTTCATCGCGACGAACATAAACGCGATTTTCCGCGCTGATATGCCGGTTCCCGAGATCGTGCAGATGATCGGGATTAGCTTCTACACGTTCCAGGTGATGTCGTATATCGTCGACTGCTACTGGGGGAAGGTAGAGCCGCAGAAGAGCTTTTGGAAGCTGCTGCTGTACATATGCCTGTTCCCGCAGCTCATCGCGGGGCCGATCGTGCGTTACAGCACCATCGCCGCGGAGATCGACGACCGCCGCACCACCCTCAAGGATCTGAGCGAGGGGCTTACGCGGTTTGTGGTGGGGCTTGCGAAGAAGGTGGTGCTTGCCGACCAGCTGTTCGTTATCGTTGAGGACTTCCTCGGCAAGGACGTGGGGGCGCTTACGGTAGGCGGCTCGTGGTACGGCGTTATCCTGTATTCGCTGTATATCTACTTCGATTTCTCGGGGTATTCGGATATGGCGATCGGCATGGGGCGCATCTTCGGATTCCATTTCAACGAGAACTTCAACCACCCGTATCTGTGCAAGGATATCACGGAATTCTGGCAGCGCTGGCACATCTCGCTCGGCTCGTTCTTCAGGGATTATCTGCTGCCGGTGACGTTCTTCGGGCGGCGCAACAAATACTTCAGTCTGTTTCTGGTGTGGCTGTGTACGGGCATCTGGCACGGCGCCTCCTGGAACTACATCATCTGGGGACTGTACTACGGCGCGTTCATTATGTTTGAGACGCTTCTCGGGAAAAAGCGGATCAACAAGATCCCCATGGTCATACGGCATATTTACAGCAAGTTTGTTATTATAATAGGCTTCGGGATATTCTATTTCGAGGACTTCGGGCAGCTGGGCACCTTCCTCAAGAACCTCACTCCCGCCAACCCCAACGGCTGGGGAAGCGCGATGGAGTCGATGTCCATTACCAACCACCTGTTCCTGATAATCGCGGCGGTTGCCTGTACCTTCCCGCTTATGGACGCCGCGAAGAAGTTCTCGGAACGCTCGACCTCCGCGAAGACCGTCGTTTCCGTTGCCGGCACCGTCCTCTGCGCGGGGCTGATGATCCTAAGCAGTATCCTCCTGGTGGACGCCACCACCACCGCGTTCCTATACTGGCGGTTCTAGAGCGTGTTCACACAAACGCTCAACGCCCGTCTTGCGGCGAATATTTCGCATTACTTCGTCATTTTTTCTTGAAATACATCAAGTATTCCTGCGAAAAATTTCCTCGTACTGCGAAATACTCGCTTCGCAATCCGAGCATTTCGGTTTATGTGAACACGCTCCGGGCAGTTTACAGTGGAAAGTTGAAAGTATTTTTTCATTTAAGATAGATCAAGGGGTATAATGATGGCTGAAAATAGAAACAACAGATCGGGGAAGAGCGCTCATAAGCCGGAGCATTTCGCGGAGAAGTCCGCTTTGCAGGCTCGGAGGAAGCCGGAGCATTACGCGGAGAAGTCCTCTTCGCAGGCTCGGAGGAAGCCGGAGCATTATGCGGAGAAATCCGCTTCGCAGGCTCGGAAAAAACCCGAGCATTACGCAGAAAAAAGTTCTGCGCCGCAGAGAAGCAGGAGCAGCTCCGCGGTCTCAAATACCGCCGCGCGTTCATCCGACAGAAGCTCGGGCGTTCGGAAAAGCGGGAGCGGCTCTGCGGCTGTGAACGCTTCGAGGAGCGCAGCTAGTCCTCAGAGAAAAACGGCTTCGGCGGTTCCGCAGAAGAAAGCCGTTCCGCAGGCTGTACAGGCGAAAGCGGGGGCGGCGGTTCCTCGGAAGAAAGCCGATGGCGAGGTTGCTCAGAAGAAAAGCAGCGCGGGTTCCGCGAAAAAAACCGAAGCCGCAAAAGCCTCCAACGTCTCCAAAGCCTCGGAGCAGGACGAGCGTCTGCTAAATCACAAGAAGAAGATCCTCAATCAGATGCGAAAGCGCGAGCAGTCGCTGGCGAGCTTCAACATCTCGGTGATCATCGCCGTTTTCGCGTTTATCACGCTGTTTTTGACCTTCGGCGCGCGCTCGACCGTTTCCGTCGAGGAAAAGCGCGAGCTTGCGAAGATGCCCGAATTCACCTGGGAGAGCTATTTTGACGGCTCGTTTACCGAGGATTTCGCGCATTTTTACAACGACACCGTGCCGATGAGAAGCTCGTTTATGTCCTTTATCTCGTCGTTTCGGGGGAAGATGGGGCTGAAGTTCGGCGACGACGGAGCGCAGCTTGTCGGAGGAAAGCCGACGCTGGATCAGCCGACGCAGTCTTCAAAGCCGACGGAATCGAAGGTCCCGAATACGGCGAACGTGGGGAATTCCTCGTCAAACAGCAGCACAAGCTCGTCGGGAGGAACTTCCGCCCCTGTTGAATCCACTTCTGCCGAACAGCCCGATCCGCCTAAGGTCGACGGAGAGCTTTCGGGAAGCGTTCTCGTATTGGAAAGCGGCTGGGGAATTTCGCTGTTCGGCGGCGGCTACGCGACGGGGCAGAACTACGCGAATACGCTAAACAAAATAAAGCAGGCGGTCGGCGACGACGTGAACGTCTACTCGATGGTGGCGCCCACCTCGGGGTCGTTCTATCTGCCCGCAAAATATAAGGGCTGGATGGCGAGCGAGCCTGACAACATCAACAACATCAACAAATACCTAAACGGGGTGATCCCTGTTGACGCTTACGGCGCGCTTTCAAAGCACACCGACGAGGCTATTTACGCGCGCACCGACCACCACTGGAATCAGCTGGGCGCTTATTATTCGGCGGAGGAATTCGCGAAGACTGCGGGAGTGTATTTCGCGCCGCTTTCGGACTATGACTCCTATTCGCTGGACGACCACATGGGGACTATGCTGGCGTACAGCAACTATCACAAGGCTATCGCGAACAATCCCGAGACGTTTACCTATTTTATTCCCAAGAACAAATATTCTTCGACTATGTACGGGGAGTATCTCAACAATCCGCAGGCGTCCTTTGTGTTCTATCCGACAAACCTCATCAGCGCTAACGATTTTAACGGCTGCAAGGACTATTACGGCGTGTTCTTCGGCGGCGCGGACTCGAAGGCGTTTCGCGTTAAGACCGACGTTGAAAACGGACGAAAGCTGATAATCGTCAAGGACAGCTACGGAAACGCCGTCGCGCCCTGCCTTACCAACTCCTTTGAGGAGATATGGCTTGTGGATATGCGATTCCTTAAGAAGAGCGTTGTTCAGCTCGCTAAGGAAGAGGGGATCACGGATATTCTGTTCTGCATGAACACCTTCAGCGCGACAGGTCCCAATCAGCAGACGCTGGCTAATATCCAGCTTCCGATCATCAACGATTGGACTGTGTCGAGCGGCAGTGATGAATAAACAATACGGAGGAAATTATGCTGAGTGAGCTTGCGCGGCCGTTCGACGGCGACGAGATAATGCGCTCCAAGAAAAAGCTGCTGCGGATCCTCAAGGAGCGCGAACAGGGGGCTGTGCCGCTTAGGGTCGCGGTTTTGGGAGGCTCCACTACCAGCGATATCATAAAAATTCTGGAGCTGTTTTTGCGCGACAGGGGGATCGCTCCCGTGTTCTATGAATCGGAGTACGCGCAATACTTTAATGACGCGGTGTTCGGGAATCCGGAGCTGGACGCGTTCAAGCCTGAAATTGTATTCATTCACACGGGTTACCGGAATATCGAAGAAAAGCCGTCGGTGGGCGAGGACGGCGGTTCCGTTGTGGAAAAGCTGGAACGCGAATTCTCGCGGTTTGAGAAAATGTGGAGCAGTATTTCCGAGAGGTTCGGGTGCGTTGTTATTCAGAACAACTTTGAGCTTCCGCCGGAGCGGCTGCTCGGGAACCGCGAGGTCGGGTGCGGCTACGGCAGGATCGACTTTATTACGCGGCTGAACTGCCGGCTTTATGACTACGCGAATTCCCACAAAAACTTCTATATTCACGATATAAACTATCTCTCGGCGGCTTACGGTCTCGAGCAATGGCACGAGCTGCGGCACTGGCATTTGTACAAGTACGCGATGAGCGTTTCGGCGATACCGGAATTTGCGTACAGCCTGTCTAACATCATCTGCTCGGTTATGGGAAGGAACAAGAAGGTCCTTGCGCTTGATCTCGACAACACGCTCTGGGGCGGCGTTATCGGCGACGACGGGCAATCGGGGATCGAGATTGGCAGCGAGACTTCGCAGGGGCAGAGCTTTCTCAAGCTGCAAAAATACCTTAAGGCGTACAAGGAGCTTGGGGTATTGCTTACGGTGTGTTCCAAGAACGATTTGGAGAACGCGCTGGAGGGATTGAATCACCCGGACGGGGTGCTGCGTCCCGAGGATTTTGCCTGCATTAAGGCAAACTGGGACGAAAAATGGCGCAATCTCGAAGAAATGGCGGGGGAGCTTAATCTGCTGCCGGAGAGCTTTGTGTTTGTTGACGACAATCCCGCCGAGCGCGAGATCGTCCGCACGCAGCTGCCCGAAGTTACCGTTATTGATTTCGGCGACCCGGAGGAGTGTATTCGCGCGCTTGACAGGTGCGGATTGTTTGAAGTCACCTCGCTTTCCGCGGACGACGCCGCGCGCGGGGAAATGTACCGCGCAAACGCACAGCGCGCCGCGCAGGAAAAGAAGTTCGCTTCTTACGACGAGTTTCTCCTGAGCCTTGAAATGACGGCGGTTATCGGGGATTTTGACCCCGTGCATATTCCCAGGATCACGCAGCTTACCAACAAGAGCAATCAATTTAACCTCACCACCAAGCGTTACACGCAAGGCGAGATGGAGGCTGTCGCTGACAGCGCCGAGCACATTCGTCTGTGCGGGCGGCTTTCCGACAAATTCGGCGACAACGGGATAGTTTCCGTTGTTATCGGAAAAAAGGAGGGCGGGGTTCTCCATGTCGAGCTGTGGCTGATGAGCTGCCGCGTTTTAAAGCGCGGAATGGAGCAGGCTATGCTGGACACCTTGGTCGAGGAATGCCGAGGGCAGGGAGTTTTTGAGATACGCGGGTATTATTTCCCCACCAAAAAGAACGGCATGGTGGCTCGGCTTTATGAGGAATTCGGCTTCTCTAAGCTCTCGGAGGACGGCGACGGGAACACCGTCTGGAAGCTCACGATCGACGGGTATTCCCCGAAAAATAAGGCTATTATTATCAAAGACAAAGGAGAATGAAAATGGACAGAGAACAGGTTAAAATTCGGCTTGAAAAGGTGTTTCGGGACGTCTTTGACGACGACTCGATCGAGCTTTCCGACTCCACCACCGCCGACGATATCGACGCGTGGGATTCCCTCGAACACATCAGCCTCATTTCCGCCGTTGAAAAGGCTTTCAAAATGCGCTTTACCATGAAGGAAGTCAGCGGTATGAAAAACGTCGGCGAGATGATCGACATCGTCGCCGAGCGCGCTAAAAAATAACTTCCGCGACATTAATCAAAAAACCGCTTTCTTGTTAAGAAGGCGGTTTTTGTTTTTTTCACCGTTGTTCGGACGCGTTCGGAAATTACCCGTTTGTTTTAAAGTTCTTTCGGTCAAGCAGTGATACTAATTCCCGATTAAAAACAGGCATCTTTGTGGAAATCCCGCGCCTATCGCGTCGTCAAAGCTCCTTGGCGTACATA
>JAFLUD010000159.1 GCA_022508965.1 Oscillospiraceae bacterium | reverse complement strand
CACCCACCCCTGCGGGGTGGATTCGTCGCGGCAGCGGGTTGCCCGCGTTTTCGCCAAAGGCGAAAACCACTGACGCGAAGCGTCAGTGCATTCGCTTCGCGAATGGCGGACAACCCGCACCCCGTGGCACACATTTAAATAACATCGGCGAAGCCGACACCATAATTGTCAATTATCAATTTTCAATTGTCAATTCGCCAAGGCGCTCAGCGCTTTGGCGAGCGTCTCGTCGTTCTCAATGTTCACGGCAACCGCGCCGCGCAGCGTCTTTTTAACAAGCCCCGTCAGCACCTTGTTGGGGCCAAGCTCGACGAAGGCGTCGATTCCCGCGGAATCCATGGCCGCCATCTCGTCGGCGAACTTAACGGGCGAGCAGATATGCGCGGCGAGATAGGCGGGCATATCCGAGAAGTCGCCGAGCTTGTTGCCGTAGAGGTTGGAGTAGAAATCGCAGTTGGGGGAATTGAAGGTGAAATTCGCGATGGAGCTCTTGAATTCCTCGGCGGCGGCGCTCATCATTTTGGTGTGGAACGCCGCGGAGACAGCCAGCTTCACGCTGCGCTTGCCAAGCTCGGAGAATTTCGCGATTGCGGCGTCCACCGCCTCTGCTTCTCCGGCAATGACCGTCTGCTGCGGAGAGTTGTAGTTTGCGGGAGCAACAAAGCCCCCCGTGTTCGCGCAGACCTCCGCGATGACCTCGGGTTCGCAGCCGATGACCGCAGCCATTGCGCCGCGCGAGTTCTCGGCGGCTTTCGCCATAGCCTCCGAGCGGAGCTTTATAGCCTTGAACGCGTCCTCAAGGGAAAGCATTCCCGAGGCGTACATAGCTGCGTATTCTCCGAGAGAATGCCCCGCGACAGCCGCGTTTTCGATACCGTTCTCACGGGCGGCGGTGAGCGCCAGCAGCGACACCGTAAAGATCGCGGGCTGCGAAAGCCGCGTCTGCGCCAGCTCCTCGGCGGTGGAATCCGCGAGCTTCTTCAGAAGATCGAAGCCCATCACGTCCGAGCCGCACTCGAGAATGGGCTTAGTTGCCGCGAATTTTGCAGCAAGCTCCGCGCCCATGCCGGGATATTGCGAGCCCTGACCCGAAAATAAAAAAGCAGTTTTCATAAAAACCTCCGTAAAATTAAAAATTTCGTCAATAAATCCGTGGGCTGTAAAAAAATAGGTTGACAAATCTGCAAAAATAAGGTAGAATATAAAGTGATGTTTTAGTTTTATTTATTGGGAATAATTCCCCACCTATATATTATACATTATTTCAAAAATAAAATCAAGGAGTTTTTTGATGAGCGGAATAGAGATTTTAGGAACAGGAAGCTACGTTCCCGAATTTGTCGCGGATAACGATAAGTTTTCGGAGATACTCGATACGTCGGACGAGTGGATCTACCCCCGCACGGGAATCAAGAAACGCCACCTCGCCACGGACAAGCCCAATTATTATATGGCGGCTGAGGCGGCGAAAAAGGCGCTTGAAAACGCGAACTGCAAGCCGGAGGACGTCGATCTTATCATCGTCTCCACCTGCACGCCCGACTTCTTCTACCCGGCGATGAGCTGCCTTGTTCAGAAGAGAATAGGCGCGGTGAACGCCTCCTGCTTCGACGTGAACAGCGCCTGCACCGGCTTCATCTCGTCGCTGGACATCGCGCACAAATACCTTGAGACCGAAAAGTATAAGACGGTGCTGATAGTTTCCAGCGAAAAGCTCTCCTCTCAGACCGACTACACCGACCGCGCAAGCTGTATACTGTTCGGCGACGCGGCGGGCGCGGTGCTCCTCAAAAAGAGCGACAAGCCGT
>JAFLUD010000158.1 GCA_022508965.1 Oscillospiraceae bacterium | reverse complement strand
GACCTCAGAGAAGCGTTCGCGAGCCAATTTGCTGGCGCAAATAGTCTCGCGAACCCGCGCCGCAAAATAACGGAACCGCCCGAGCAGCTCAGGCGGTTCTTTAATATTTTAATAACGGTTATTCAAAATCACTAAGGTGGTTGTAGCCTCCCAGTTTGATGATCTGAGAGTAATCCATGTAGCAAATATCGAGATCAACGTCCCCGTCGATACCCGAAACAATGCCCTTGCAGCTGTATTGCCACATACCGTATCTGCCCTTGTATGTAGGCGTGGGAACGTTCCATTCCGCAACCGCCACCTCGTATCTTGAGAGCTTGCTCATATCGAGGTTGTCGGTGAGCCAGTTTTTGTAGGAATATATCATCCCATAGTAACCCGCCGTGTCTATCTCCTCCATGAACGCGACAGCGATCTGAGTGAGGGTGTCCTTGCCGAGCTTGCGCTGCGAGTCGTCCTCAAAGTCGAACATAACCGGGTAATCTATCCTGTACGGCTTGATAGTCTCGATAAAGTGGCGAGCCTCCGCGCGCGCCTCTTCGGGAGTAGTAGCATAGCAGTAGTGGTAAACGCCCACCAGAACCCCCGCCTTCTGCGCTTCGGTAATGTTGTATTCAAACATTCTGTCAACCTTGTCGTCCGAGTAGGAGGAACGGATTATCGCGAATTGCACGCCCGCTTTTTTAACTCGCTTCCAGTCGATAACGCCCTGCCAAACGGAAACGTCGATGCCCTTTATGCCGCCCGTCTTGAATACACCGGGATTAGCGCCGTCAACGATATATCGGTAGTCCACCGTGCGACCGCTTCTGGTAACCACCGTCCTCGAGGACTTGGTGGTGAAGTATCTGGCATTCTCGTCGATCGTCATCACACCGCTGTTGGTGAGCGTTCCCGAAAGGGTCATGTAGCCGATAACGTTCAGCTTTCCGCTGAGAGTAACAGTGATCTGCCCCCTGGCGAACAGCATTCCGCTGTCGGGAGCCTGCCAGACGCCCGTGACAGTCGTCTGAGAATTCTGAGTAGCATTAATCTGCCCATAACCGATGAATTCACCGTCGTTATAAACGTTCACGACCCCGCTGAAGGTAAGGCTGGAGTCGCTTCTGGCAATAAATATCGAGGAGATATTCACTTCCGAGCTCATCGTAAATACGGTATTGCCGAAGCTCTCAAAGCTGCCGCCTTTTTGCACCGAGAATACGCCCGACGAGGTAAAGGAAGCGTTCTGCGCGACGGACATCTCGCCGCTTATCCGCAGCGTGCCGCCTATGTAGATGAGAAGCTCCGCGCCGTCGCAAACCACCAGCTTGCTGCTTTTCGGAAGAGTGAATGCAGTGTCTTTTCCGATCTGAACAGAGCTGTTTATGTAGTACTTGGTATTCTCCTTGAAGTCAGACTTTCCGTCCCATTTAACATACCCCGCAAGGCTTATCGGCTGGTAAAGCCTGTCGCCGTCGAACGGCAGGTCGCCCGCGGGAGCCTGCGTCCCCGATTGCGAGGAACCCGGCGCCTCGGCAAACGCCGCAACGCCCCCCAGAGCGATGACGGCGGCAAGCAGAAGCGACACCGTCTGTTTAAGAAATTTCATAGTAAACACCCCAAAGATATTTTTAAAGAATTGACTAAGCTGCCTATACTTATATTGTCTCATATTTTCTCCGATTTGTCAAATGTTTTTTTGCAAAATTATTAAAGAAATTTCTGTAAAAGCAAATTTTTTAGCGTAATCAGCATTTTTTGGAAAATATTAACAGCAAATTTTCAAAAATATTCTAAAAAACCGCCGCCGCGGTGGGCTTCTCTTCGGCTACCCCGATCGTCCGAGCGGACGATCGGGGCGACCTCAGAGAAGCGTTCGCGAGCCAATTTGCTGGCGCAAA
>JAFLUD010000157.1 GCA_022508965.1 Oscillospiraceae bacterium | reverse complement strand
CTAAAAACGACGACGGCAGGCTGACGCCTTCCTAGGAGTTTTTGGGCAATATGACCGTATTGACGCAAGCGTCAATACTAAAAGATGCAAGCAAATGTCGTACAAAGCCGCCAGGCGGTCTTTGTGCGGTATTGCCTTAGGATGGGTGTTATGAAAGCTAAGAAAATTCTGCGGTTTACGGCGGACACGCTGATGATAATTCTGGGGGCGGCGGTTTATTCTCTGGGGATCCACTGCTTTATTTCTCCGAACGATATCGCTCCGGGCGGCGTTACGGGAATAGCCATCATTCTCACGGAATATCTTCCAATACAAATAGGAACGCTGCTTTTGATACTCAATATTCCGCTGATAATACTGGGATTCATTCTCTTGAATAAGCAAACGATGTTTAAAACGCTGATATCCGTCGCGGCGGTAACAGTCTTTACCGATCTCGCGGAGATGTTCGTGCCGGTATACAGCGCGGACGTCGGAAACGGCATCATGGCGGCGATCTTCGGCGGCGCGTTTATGGGCGTGGGAATGGGCTTTACCTACCGTTTTGAGGGAACCTCGGGCGGCACGGACATTCTCACGAAAATAATCCGGCGGTTTATGCCAGAGTTCAGGCTTGGCGGGATCCAGGCGGCTCTGGATATAGTTGTGGTATCGCTGGGATTTCTGGTGTACAGAAGCATAAACGTCGTATTGTACGCGGCGGTCGCTATATTTGTGCAGACCAAGTGCATTGACGTGCTGGTGTACGGAGCGCAGGAATGCCGTTTTATCCTCATTTTTTCGGGGAATTCGCAAAAGATCGCCGAAAAGCTGATACAGCAAAGGCGCGGCGTTACGCTGCTGCGCGGTCAGGGCGCATACAGCGGCAGGGAGCTTACCGTTATCGCGACGGCTGTTCACCGAAGCGCCTATTCCAAGGTCAAGCGCACCGCTCTCGAGATCGACCCGAACGCCTTTATTGTAACCACAACCGCGGGCGAGGTGCTCGGCGAGGGTTTTGCGCGAATAGTTTGATAGTTGTTAGCAGCTAGTTGCTAGTCTATTGGTAATATAATGTTGAAATAATACATTATGTAATTTTAATGATAATAACGCTAAGTAAAGTTTTAGCGATTATATACAAACTGTAACTCATAAAGACTGCCGAGAAATGTTCGCAGACGAGGAAACGCGGCAGCGGCTAACCATTCGGCTGCCGCTGTTGCGTTGACGAAGTAAGCAAAATTCGGAGAATTTTGCGGTGCGGGCATTTATCGGTAGTCAGAACAACGTAAAGGAGAGTAATCATCTATGTCGGGACATTCTAAATGGAGCACTATTAAGAGGAAAAAGGGCGAGAAGGACGGCGCGCGCGCCAAGGTATTCACGAAGATAAGCCGTGAGATACTGGTTTGCATAAAGGAAACCGGTTCTGCCGATCCGTCCAACAACTCGCGTCTGGCAACGCTTGTTCAGAAAGCGAAGTCCAACAACATCCCCAACGACAATATCGACCGCCTGCTGAAAAAAGCCGCGGGCGGCGGTGAGAAAAACGATTATGAAAACTGCGTTTACGAGGGCTACGGTCCCGGCGGAGTTGCCGTTATCGTCGATTGTCTCACCGACAACCGCAACCGCACCGCGGGCGAGATACGCCACTATTTCGATAAGTTCGGCGGAAATCTCGGAACGGCAGGCTGCGTCAGCTTTATGTTCTCGGAAAAGGGGATCGTTGTTCTCAATAACGAGGACGGCGACATCGACGAGGACAAGGCGATGGAGGACATTTTAGAGAGCGGCGCCGAGGATTTCAGCTTCGAGGACGGCATTGTGGAGATCACCACCGATCCCGCGGAGGTAGGAAACGTCGCTGCGGAGCTGGAAAGGCGCGGTTACAGCGTGATCTCCGCGCAGGCGGAGCAGGTGCCGAGTACTTACACCACCCTCACCGACGAGGATCAGCTCAAGAAAATG
>JAFLUD010000156.1 GCA_022508965.1 Oscillospiraceae bacterium | reverse complement strand
GGGGAAATGTCCGCTTTTTGCCGGATTTTTGTCTTTCCCCCTTTCCCCGAAGGGTTGTCCCCCCGCACAACGTCGTCAGCGTTTCCGCTGGCATTGCCAAAGTATGGTGGGCAATCAACTTTACCCACAACGCAACACAAAATCCCCGAACAAGGGAAGCGACACAGCCCCACAAAAGCAACAAAGCGTTCCCCACAAAAAGCTCGCGTTTTTTACCGATACTTTTCTTTTGTAAAAAGATTATAATTGCTCGTTTTTATTCGCAGCACATTTGTGAAAACTGTCCAAAATCCTAAACCTGCGGAGTTTTAGTGAATTTTACAATAAGAATATTGTTTTTTTACATTAAATGCCAAATTAACACCGATTTTTCAAAAGGTTACAAAATGGTTACAAAACATTTTTGTTAGAAGTGCACAAATTCAACAGGCTGTTTATGTTTGACATTTATAAAAAAATTGGATATAATAGCATTAACCTTGATAAAGGACTGGGTTTTGGTTACATTTTTATTACAAAACCGCGTTCATAAATATATATAAGAACGCTTCCTTTATCATCGGCAATGCTCTGCCGGGGACAGAACGTTTGCCCGTTAGCCGATTTCCCCAATCGGCTGACGTATTAAAGAAGTTACAAACCGCTTAGATGTGTTTTTCCGTTTTTGGGATCGCGGTTTGCGAGGTCTTTCGGCGGCGCGTCGGCTCTCTTGCAAAGCCCTGTGCCTGCCGCTTTTATGGAGGCAATTATGAAACCACAGATTGTTAATTCTAAAATGAATAAGCTGCTTATGCAAAGCACCGTTATCAAAATGGCGATCTTTACCGCGGTCGTGCTTACCGCTGTGCTGCTTACCGGTTCGCTTTATGTAAGAAACACCGTGTTCATCACAGACGAGGGCGTTACCCGTGAGATCAGGACCGCTCAGACAGACGTTTACGCTATTCTCCGTGAGGAAAAATATTCCCTCAATCCCAACGATACCGTAAGCTATATTAAAGATGAAGAAAACAACTCCGGGTATATCGTTATTCACCGCGCGTTTGATGTTACAATATCCGCGGACGGCGCGGTTCAGACCATAGGCGCGGTCGACTGCACGGTTGCCGACGCTATTGAAAAGGCGGGGATTACTCTCGGCGAGGACGATATCGTCGACATGAATCTGTCGGCGGAGGTTTTTCCCGGTATGGAAATTAATGTTACCCGTGTAAAATACGTTGACAGAGAGACGGAAATCGAAGTTCTCTTTGACACCGAATACGTTGACAACGCAAATCTCGTTATCGGAAACGAGGACGTACTCACCGCCGGCGAGAACGGTCTCAACACCGTTTATTACAGAGACAAGTACGTTGACGGTCGGTATCAGGGCTCCGAACAGGTTGCGGTGAAGGTAATCAAGGCTCCCGTGACCGAGGTCGTTGAACGCGGAACCGCCTGCGCCGTTCCCTACGCGAAGCTGGACGATCCCTCGAGCATTAAGCTGGTGGACGGTATTCCCGAAAACTACAACAGGATCGTTTCCGGCAAGGCGACCGCTTATTCCGCGCGCCCCGGCGCTCTTACCGCAAGCGGACGCAAGGCGGTTGTCGGAACCGTTGCCGTCAACCCCAACGTTATCCCCTACGGAAGCGAGGTCTACATCATTTCTCAGGACAGAAAGTATGTATACGGTTACGCTATCGCCGCCGACACCGGCACGGGTATGATGGAGGGCACCGTCGCTGTTGATCTCTTCATGGCCAGCTACGCCGATTCCTGCAGGTGGGGAGCGCATTATGTCGATATTTATGTGCTGTCCGAGGGAAATGGATGACAGTGGAAAGTGGAAAGTAAATTTAGAACGCGCCGTTGGTTTTGCGGCGCGTTTTTGTTTGCGGGGAAACTTAGTGTTGCTTTGTTTCCGTGTGATGATTGCTTGTCATATTGTGAGATTTTCAGCCTTTACGTTGACGGCGGTGTG
>JAFLUD010000155.1 GCA_022508965.1 Oscillospiraceae bacterium | reverse complement strand
GCCCAAAGAGCGGCACGGATGCCGCTCAACCGAGGCTTGCACACGGCGAAGCGGACACCATAACTTTCCACTTTCCACTGTCAACTGTAAACTGAGAATCGGGGTGTCGGCGTGGATAAGAGGGCTGCTCAGATACTGGGGCTTATAATAGATGAGTATATCCGTTCGGGGGAGACTGTCAGCTCCAAACAGCTGAGCGAAAAGCCCGGAATGGGCTTGTCGTCCGCGACTATCCGCAACACCATGGCGGCGCTCGAGCAGGAGGGCTTTCTCGACCACCCGCATACAAGCGCGGGGCGTGTTCCCACATACAAAGGCTTTCGGTATTATGTTGAGAACCTGATGTCGCCCGAGCCGGTAAATCCCGAGAAGATAAGCGTTATCGACGACCTTCTCGACGGGGAAGCGCTCACCGACGACGCCATTATCCAGAACGCCTCAACGGCTCTGGCGGAGATAACCAAGTGCGCGACGGTGGCGACCAATCATTCCTCGAAATTCTCCGTGATAACAAAGGTGGACGTTATCCCGACCGGCAGGCGGATGTACGTTCTGCTTATGATAACTTCAAGCGGCACGATAAAGAACAAGGTCTGCCGTATGGAATATGACCTTACCGACGAGCAGATGAGCGGGTTCACGGGATTTTTGAACGAGCATTTAAGCGGCGTGAATCTCGAGGAGATGTCCGAGGAATATATCGAGGGACTTACCGCGGCGCTCGGCGGATATATGCTGTCGCTGTCGCCGCTGCTGCACGCGGTGTATGAGCTTTCCGAGGAGCTTATGCGCGATTCCGTCGAGGTAAAGGGCGAAGCGAACCTCTTAGCCTGCGCGGATTTCCCGATGCAGGACGTGGTGAAGTTCATCGAGCGCAAATCCGAGCTTTCGGGCTTGCTCGACAGCGCGTTTTCGGGAATAAACATACGCTTCGGCGAGGAGGACGGCACATTCGCCATTTCAAACGGCGCGATGGTGTCGGCAAGCTATTACAAGGACGGCAAGCACGCGGGTTCGCTGGGCGTTGTGGGTCCTATGAGGCTTGATTACCGCAAGGTCATTCCATATATAGAATATTTAAGCGAGAAGGTCACGCGGCTTCTCTCCCATGAAGAACCCGCGCTCACTACCAAGACCGAGGAGGACGACAACGATGATAGATGAAGAATTAGACCGCACCGAGTTCCCCGAGAGTGTGGAGCTCGACGACCCGACTGTTGATAACGTTTCCGATGCGGAAGCCACAGAGGACAACGCGGGGGAAGCGGTTCCCGAAAAAGACGAAGTAGCCGAGATGAAGGAGCAGCTTCTGCGAACGATGGCGGAATACGACAACTTCCGCAAGCGCACCGCCCGCGAGAAAGAGGCGCTGCGCGCGGAGATAATCACCGGCGTTGTCTCGAAGTTCCTGCCCGTTATGGACAATCTCGAGCGCGCGCTTTCCGCCGACTGCTCGGACGACAACTACAAAAGCGGCGTTAAGATGATCTACGACAGCTTTATGGAAACGCTTTCGGGTCTGGGAGTTGAGGAGATACAGAGCGACGGCGCGCCGTTCGACCCCAATCTCCACCAGGCAGTACACCGCATCGAGGATCCCGAAAAGGAATCCGGAACCGTAGTCCAGACCTTCGCCAAAGGCTATAAGATAGGCGAAAAGGTGATACGCTTCGCGATGGTGGCGGTTGTCAGTTGACAGTTGAAAGTTGACAGTTGAAAGTTATGGTATCCGCTCCGCGGATGTTATTTAAATGCGTAGCGCGTGGGGCGCGGGTTGCCCGCGTTTTGCGAGCGAAGCGAGTAAAACAAGCCGCGAAGCGGCGCATTCGCGAAGCGAATAGCGGGCAACCCGCAGGCGCGTAGCGCGCTTCGTCAGCCCCGCGTTTCCGATGAAACAAACCGCGGGTGGTGGGGACGTTCGACAAGATCGCCAAACGCTTTTAAACGGATAAGACCTTACTCCCGACGGGACGTGACGTTCCGTTTTCCAATCAACCTTTTACCCCAATCCACGAGAAAAA
>JAFLUD010000154.1 GCA_022508965.1 Oscillospiraceae bacterium | reverse complement strand
GAACGTATTTAAATAACATCCGCGAAGCGGATACCTTAACTTTACACTTTACACTGTCAACTTTCAACTGAAAAAACGCTCCTTCGATTTCGAAGGAGCGTTTTACTGTGCACTGTCACGATGCTTGCTGCTTAACCGCTGCAAGCGAGTAGTCTCGCAGCCTGCCCTTGTAAATGACCTTGCCGTCGGGGATATCGAGGAAATGCACGGGCTTTACGATCGGCTCGAAGAAGCCGGATTCCTCGATGCCGAAGCGCACGAGAACGTCGCGCACGAAGTCCGAGCAGTAGAAGTGGCGGTCGCGCTTGTAGCTTATGTTGAACGCCGCGAGGAGCAGTCCGACGGTGTCGTAGTGGTAGTCGTTTCGGTTTTGGAACATCTCGCGCAGCGTGCGTTCCATCTCGTCGTAGGTAGCCGCGTCCACAGGCACCGACAGCACGATCGCACGGGTCTCCGAAAATCGCTTGAAGGTGCCGAATTCGGGGGATTCCTGAACGAAACCGCCCCACCACGGATTGTAGGGATTCTTTCTCCCGAACGAGTACATCAGACGCAGATCGGGTCTGAGGCTCACAGAGGCGTGGTTGTATTCCGCGCCCGTTATTCTTTTGAGAACACGCGACAGAATGGTTCCCGTCTGCGTGATCACTATGTAAATTTCCTTTTCGGGCATTTTTCCACCCCACTTATTGTCATGTATAATTGTATTATACAACAATTTTCCTTGCTTGTCAACCGCAAACAGCGCAAAATCCCAAAGCAATGGGCGAACGCCGTCGATTCTCGCTTGATTCCCAAAAAATCTTATTTAAAGAAGTCTTTTCCGAGGATAGCCTCAAAGCGCGGTTTTATGCCGATCTTCTCGTCAAGATGCCCGTAGTTCTGGGCGATGTCGAAGCCGGGCATATTGTTCGCTTCGATGAGAATGGGTCCCGTGGGCGTTATGGCAACGTCCCAGCCGAGATATTCCATTTTCGGGAACTTCTCGGAGGCTTTTCGAACAAGCTCGATGGATTCCTTATAAAACGGTATCTCAAAGCCGATGAACGAGGTTTTCGTGAACGGATGCGGCTCGTAGAACTCGCCCGTCGCGGTGCAGTAGGCGGGCTTTCGGATAACGCCGTCGGTCTCTATGGGGGAATACATTCCGCCGCTGCAGATATTGTCGACGCAATTTTCGCCGTTGGAAATGCGGATCATCGCATACATCAGATGCAGCTCGCCGCCGTGATAGAGCGTGACTATTCTAAGCGTATTCACCGACGACGGAGCCAGCGACTTCATCTTCTCATGCTGAACTATCTCTTCCTCAATGATAAGCTGTCCGTTCTTCACCAGACGCTCATAAAGCGCGTTTATATCGGCGTTCTCGGGGATCTCAACACGCGCGACGTCGGTTCCCCCGAAGCCGTTTACGGGTTTCGCGAACAGCGAACGCCGCCCCTCGCAAAAGCGCGTAAAGTCCTCCTTGGAAGCGGTCCGAAGGTCGAGCCATTCTCTGCCGATAAGCTCCGCGAACGCCTTGTTGAACTCCGCCTTGTCGTCAAAGATATTGTACGCCTCGCGGGAATTGAGCTTGTGCGACAGGGTGATGTTGTCGTTCATGGTGAGGAACGTAAGCCTGTCCTTTCCGCGAACCTGCGCGAACCCGAAGCAATGATAATCCGAATACCCCATCTTGAATCGGAAAATGCAATACGTCATGTCAAAGAACAGCCAGACGCGGTTTTTGCCCGTTTCTTTATGTATCAGCCCGATGTGCATGAACATCTTTTTTACGCTGCCGCCGAACAGCCGCCGCAAAAACATCTTTAACTTTTCCATTGAAATTCTCCCCTGTTATATGATCTATCTTTATATTATATCATATTTTCGTCGGTTTTGCAAGTAGTTTTTTCGGGGAACTTAGTGTTGCTGTTTTGGGATGTGTTACTTCTGTTGTTCGGGGAACTTTGTGTCGCTCGTTGCGGGTTTGTTGCTTGGTAACAGTATTTTGTTCCCGTCAAACCGGACGTTGACGCGGTTTGCGGGGGTGAACACCCTTC
>JAFLUD010000153.1 GCA_022508965.1 Oscillospiraceae bacterium | reverse complement strand
ATGCTGTTGATGATCTCGGCGGCGGTGCTGCGTATCGTTTCAAGAGAGCTTTTCAGCTCGGCAAGCTCGCGCCCGCTGCTCCACCCGGCGACATAGCCGAAAGAATAGTCCGACGTATCAAGCCCGTAGTGTTGGCACACGGTATAGGCGACGCTTTCCGCTTCGACTTCGCGGGTGCGGCGGTCGGGACGGTTTTGCAATTCCTCTAAGGGTGCGTTAAGGTCAATATCGTGCAGCTTCGCGTGGGCGATCTCATGGATAGCGGTCTTTAGGGTCTGTAACTCGCTCATGCCCTCGTCAATGGCAATCCGCTTTTCCTCCAAGTGATAATAGCCGTGTGCGCCGCCCTCGATCTTCTCAAAGCCGATAGGGACAGGGGACGTTTTTTCAAGGGCAGCGAAAAAGTCCTTGTATTGCTCCACGTCACCCGTCAGCGTATCAACGGCAATATCGGGAAGCTCCTTGCCCTCGGTCTGCGAAACGTCAAAGACAGATACCACCTTAAACGCGGGGATAGTGATTTCTTTTGTTTCCGTGACGGGCTTGCCGTCCGCGCCGATCACGGGCTTTTGTGTCTGCGGGTCTATCTTCTCAACTTCCTGCTTGATCTTAAACGGCGACGGGGCAAGAATACGGATACCTTTTTCACCTTTTAAGACGTTGCGCTTAAAGGTGTTTTTCCATGCGGAAAAGCCAGCCACAAGGGAAGCGTCCGGCTTCTGCATGGCGATAAGCAGCGTATTGTTGAAGCTGTAATTATGGAATTTGGACATGACGCGCAGATATTCCTTGAAGCGTTCACTTTCAAACAGTTCTGTGATACCTTGCTCCAAGCGGTCGGTGATCTCTTTCAGCTTGTCGGCGGGCTTCTCTGCGGTAAGGACAATCGGCTTAACGGGGATAGGCTGCGGCGGCTCCTGCGTCTGCTCCGTAAGGGGTGGCGCGGCGTCCATTTCCACCTTTGACGGGTCGGGGCGCGTGGGCGGCTGCGGGTAGCTCATAACGCGGTATTCCTCCGGCACGTCGCGCCCGTCGTACCACTCCGTAAAGGTGTTTTTGTTGTTGTAGATATAGCCCTGCTCGGTAAATCTGCCGCCGTCATTGATAGCGGCGTCCCGCCCGTATTCCTCATACATGAAATACTTTTTTGCTTCTTCGGGCAGCTCCATTTCGTCCAGCTCGTCGATCAGATAATAGCCGTAATCTTCTTCGCTTTGGACGGTGGGATAAATCCAGTAGCAGTCAAGGTTTTGTGCAAGGTTGATAAGGTCTTTCACGCTCCCGGCGTACTCGCCCAGCGTGACCGCTGCCGCGAATTTTTCCCGGTCGTCGTCAAAGAGAAGTTCAAGCTGCTTGCCTAAGTAGTTCAGCTCGTCCATGCTGCCGCGCTGTATCACGTCAAGCGGCACGTCAAAGGGTATGTCCTCGGTGCTTGCAAAGCCGTTGATAAAAAAGTCCTGCGGGTTTTCCGCGCTGATACCGACGCTTTCCATTGCTGCGTGAAGCTGCTCGGTGGTGGTCGGCATAGAGAGCCACACGCCGCCCGGTTGCCCGGTTTCAAAGCGGCTGCGGCTGTCGATCAAGATTGAAAATGTTTCGCTCATTCGGTCGCTCCTTTCGTTTTGCGTTATATAAGGGTTTGGGACTATCCCAACAAGCAGAAAAGCCCCGTCCGGCTATGGTAGCAGGACGGGGCTTTTGACGGAAAGGGTACCCCTTTCCTATGCTTGCTGCGTAAGTTTCTTTATTTCTTCTGTACCTCAATACGGTAGTTGACGTATTTGCCGCCCGTATCGGCTAAAAGTACCGTTCCGTCGTAGGTCTTGCCTGTTTTCGGGGAATACAAGCCCTTGACTTTCGCCTTGCCGGATTTCAAGAGCGCGGCGGCGATCTTCGGGGTAAAGGCGGTTTTGCGTTCCTCAAAAAATCGGTCGTTCTTCCACATGACAAAGCCGCAGTCCCGGTTAGAGCAGTAATAGTTTTTCTTGCCCTCATGGACGGGGCAGCCGCAGCGGGGACATTTGCCAAGCGTGGGCTTTTCCTCTTTGAACAGGTCTTTTTTATCGTCGGAAAGGAAAGGATAGGTTTTCACCAGCT
>JAFLUD010000152.1 GCA_022508965.1 Oscillospiraceae bacterium | reverse complement strand
AGAATCAATATTATCGACACTCCGGGACACGTTGACTTCACCGTTGAGGTGCAGCGTTCTCTGAGAGTGCTTGACGGCTCTGTTACGGTATTTTGTGCAAAGGGCGGCGTTGAGCCGCAGTCCGAGACAGTATGGCGTCAGGCGGATAACTATCATGTTCCCAGAATGGCCTATGTAAACAAGATGGACATTATGGGCGCAAACTTCTATAACGTTGTGGATATGATGAAGGACAGACTGAAGTGCAACGCTGTTCCTATTCAGCTTCCTATCGGCGCGGAACAGGATTTCAGAGGCATTATCGACCTCGTTGAAATGAACGCCGACATCTACTACGACGACCTCGGCAAGGATATGCGTGTCGAGGAGATCCCTGCGGAAATGAAGGACAAGGCTGAGGAGTACAGAGCGGCTCTGCTGGAAGCGGTTGCCGAGCTGGACGACGACCTGATGGAGAGATACCTTGAGAATGAAGGCTCCGATTTCACGGTCGAGGAGATCAAGTCCGCTATCCGTAAGGGTACTATCGCTAACAAGTTCGTTCCCGTTATTTGCGGAACTTCTTACAGAAACAAGGGCGTGCAGAAGCTGCTCGACGCAGTCGTTGACTATATGCCGTCTCCTCTGGATATTCCCGCTATCAAGGGCGTAAATCCCGAAACAGGCGAGGAGGAGGAGCGTCACGCGGGCGACAAGGAGCCGTTCTCGGCTCTGGCGTTCAAGATCGCTACCGACCCGTTTGTCGGAAAGCTCTGCTTCTTCAGAGTGTACTCCGGCTATGTTGACGCGGGTACGTCCGTTCTTAATTCCACCAAGGACAAGAACGAGCGTATGGGTCGTATCGTTCAGATGCACTCCAACCACAGACAGGATATCGACGCTTGTCCGTGCGGCGATATCGCGGCGGTCGTAGGTACCAAGTATACTACGACGGGCGATACCCTCTGCGACGAGAATCATCCGATAATCCTCGAGTCTATGGAATTCCCCGAGCCTGTTATCGATCTGGCTATCGAACCTAAGACCAAGGCAGGTCAGGAGAAGATGGCGATCGCTCTCGCGAAGCTCGCGGAAGAGGATCCGACCTTTAAGACCTGGACAAACCAGGAGACCGGTCAGACCATTATCGCGGGTATGGGCGAGCTTCACCTCGAGATCATCGTGGACAGACTGCTCCGCGAGTTTAAGGTAGAGGCTAACGTCGGCGCTCCGCAGGTTGCTTACAAGGAAACCATTACGGGCAACGCCGACGTCGATATGAAATACAAGCGTCAGTCGGGCGGTTCGGGTCAGTACGGTCACGTTAAGATCCGCGTAGAACCGAACGAGAGCGGCAAGGGCTACGAGTTCTCCAACGACGTTGTGGGCGGCTCTATCCCGAAGGAATTCATCCCCGCTGTTGACGCGGGTATCCAGGGGGCGCTCAACGCGGGTGTTCTCGCGGGTTATCCCGTTGTTGACCTTAAGGTCTCGCTGTACGACGGTTCTTACCACGAGGTAGACTCGTCCGAAATGGCGTTTAAGATCGCGGGTTCTATGGCTATCAAGGAGGCTCTGAAGCAGGCTAAGTCCATCATTCTCGAGCCTATCATGAAGGTAGTTGTGGTTTGCCCGTCCGATTACACCGGTACGGTTATCGGCGACCTGACTTCCCGCAGAGGTCAGATCCAGGGTCAGGAATCCCGCTTCGGTTCGGAGAGCATCACCGCGCTCGTTCCGCTGTCGGAGATGTTCGGCTATTCCAACGACCTGCGCTCTAAGACTCAGGGCCGCGGTCAGTATGTAATGGAACCCCATTCCTACATCGAGGTTCCCAAGTCTATTGCCGACGGCATCGTTTCTAAGCGCAAGCAGGCGGATTAAGTTCCGCGGTCCCAATTATTTTGCGGAAAATAAAGAAAACCTCTTGATTTTTTCAGCAAATAATGGTAAAATAAAAATGTAACATTATATGGAAGCGCGCAAGCGTTTTCAATGCCAATTTTAAGGAGGAAATACCAATGGCTAAGGAAAAATATAATTCCAGCAAACCCCACGTTAATATCGGTACTATCGGTCACGTTGACCACGGCAAGACCACTCTTACCGCTGCTATCACCAAGTGGCT
>JAFLUD010000151.1 GCA_022508965.1 Oscillospiraceae bacterium | reverse complement strand
GAGGGGAAAACCCGTAGGGAGCGGGGGGATGTCCGCTTTTTGTCGGATTTTATTATTCCCCCCGCTCCCGAAGGGTGTTCCCCTCGCACACCGTCGTCAACATAAAAGTTGTCAGGTTTAAAATATGGCTTGCAATCAACCCTAAAAAACAAGGGACACAAAATTCCCCGAACAAGGGAAGCGACCTACCCACAACAGGGGGTACAGCGTTCCCCGAAAACAGCAAATACTCCCCAAAAATCACAGGGGTTTGGGGGCAAAGCCCCCAAAAAAAGCGACCCCCGGAAAGGAAGATAATATGGCGAAACCTATTTTATTGGTAGTAATGGACGGCGTTGGGTTCTCGAAGACGGGGCTTGGCGACGCGGTAACGGAGGCTAACACGCCTACGCTTGACTGGCTGCTGGCGAACTGCCCGAACACGAGGCTTAAGGCGCACGGCGACGCGGTTGGACTGCCCAGCGACGACGACATGGGCAACAGTGAGGTCGGACACAACGCGCTGGGCTGCGGACAGATCTATTCGCAGGGCGCGAAGCTCGTAAACGAGAGCATCGAGAGCGGCAAGATGTACGGCTCGGCGGCATGGCAGGAGCTTGTTGCGAACGTCAAAGCGAAGGATTCCACGCTGCATTTTATCGGGCTTTTGTCCGACGGCAACGTACATTCCAACATCTCCCACCTGTTCGATATGCTGAAGAAAGCAAAGGCTGAGGGCGTTAAAAAGGCGCGCGTTCACGTTCTGCTGGACGGGCGCGACGTTCCCGCAACCAGCGCTCCTATTTATATAGAACAGCTTGAAACTGTTCTTAAGGAACTCAACGACGGCTCGTTTGACGGCAGGATCGCTTCCGGCGGCGGACGTATGAAGATCACTATGGATCGCTACCAGGCCGACTGGGCGATGGTAGAGCGCGGCTGGAACACCCACGTCAAGGGCGAAGGACGGCAGTTCGCGTCGGCGGCTGAGGCGGTGGAGGTTCTCAGAAACGAAACGGGAGCAATTGACCAAGATCTCCCCGCGTTTGTTATTGCGGAAAACGGCGAGCCTGTGGGCAAGATAGCTGACGGCGACAGCGTTATTCTCTACAACTTCCGCGGCGACCGCGCTATCGAGCTGTCTATGGCGTTCGATATGGAGGAATTCAACCACTTCAACAGAGGAAAGAAGCCCGACGTCTGCTACGCGGGTATGCTTCAGTATGACGGCGATCTGGCGCTTCCGGCACGTTACTTAGTAAATCCCCCCGAGATCACCAACACGCTCTCCGAGGTTCTGGTGGCGGCGGGGCTCAATCAGTACGCGGTCTCCGAGACCCAGAAGTACGGTCACGTTACCTATTTCTGGAACGGCAACCGCAGCGGGAAGTTCTCCGAAACACTCGAGACGTTCAAGGAGATTCCCTCCGACAAGGTCTCCTTTGACGAACGCCCGTGGATGAAGTCCGCGGACATCGTTGACGACCTCATCGAGGCTATCAAGTCCAAGAAATACGACTTTTTGCGCTGCAATTTCCCCAACGGCGATATGGTGGGACACACGGGTTCTATGGAAGCCACCATCATCGGCGTTGAGAGCGTGGACATCGGGCTTGCGCGTCTCAAAAAGGTCTGCGACGAGTACGGCGTGACTATGCTCGTTACCGCCGACCACGGCAACGCCGACGAGATGCTCGAAAAGAACAAAAAAGGCGAGGTCGCAGTCCGCACCGCGCACTCGCTAAATCCCGTGCCCTTTATCATCTACGACAAGGACGTAAAGTACACCATCAAGGACGGCAGCTACGGGCTTTCCAACGTTGCCCCCACCGTGGTGAAGATGTTCGGGCTTACAGCGCCCGACTGCTGGCAGCCCAGTATGATATAGTTTTTAGCGATTAGGGATTAGAGATTAGTTATAAAAGAAAACCGTCGTTCTTATGAGCGGCGGTTTTTTGTTGGGAACTTGGTGTTGCTGTTTGGGATCTGTGTCGCTTCTGTTGTTTGGGGAACTTTTTGTTGCTCTGATGGTGTTGTTGAGTGGTAACAGTATTTTGTTCCCGTCAAACCGGACGTAGACGCGGTGTTCGAGTGGGAACCCTTCGGGGAAAGGGGGAAAGACAAAAAGCCGGACAAAAAGCGGACATTTCC
>JAFLUD010000150.1 GCA_022508965.1 Oscillospiraceae bacterium | reverse complement strand
ACGGAAAATATGCAAGCAAGACGTGTACAAAGCCCGAAGGGCGGTCTTTGTGCGGCGTTGCCTTTAGTCTCTTTCAAGCGCGGTAATACCCGACCGCACCATTTTAATAATCCCGAACGGTTTCAGCAGATCGAGAAAGCTGTCGATCTTCGCGGGTTCTCCCGTAAGCTCCAGCATAATGGAATCCGCCGCGACGTCAACCGGCTTTGCGCGGTATAGGTTGGCGATCTCGATAATCTTGTGGCGGTCGTCGGAGCTTTTTCCCGCTCGAATGAGAATATGCTCTCTTGTGACCGCGTCCTCCAGTATTTTCACCTCGTGAACGTCATACAGCTTCATAAGCTGATTTTTTATCTGTTCCAAGCTCCTGAAATCCGCCTCGACAACGATAGTGAGCCTTGAAATATTCGGCTCCTCGGTTTCGGCGGCGTTGAGGCTCCTTATGTTGAAGCAGCGTCTGCTGAACAGTCCGCCCACGCGCGGCAGAACGCCGACGTGGTTCGAGACCTTGACCGATAATACATATTTCTCCATAATTACGCCTCCAAATCGATCTTGGTAATGGGATCCACAATAGGCTTGCCCGCGGGGATCATCGGCAGAACGTTTACGTCGCGGTCGATCTTTACTTCTACCATGCAGGGCGCGTTTTTGGAGATCTCCAGCGCCTTTTTGAGAACAGGCTCGATGTCCTCGGACTTTGCGATGACGAAGGTCTGAATGCCGAAGCTCTCGCCGAGCTTGACGTAATCAATATGACGGTTGTCAAGAGTGGTCTGCGAGAAGTGCTTGTTGTAGAACAGCCTCTGCCATTGCCTTACCATACCGAGAACGCTGTTGTTTATGACAATTTCAAGGATCGGGATATTGTGCGCGGAAGCGGTGATAAGCTCGTTGAGATTCATCGCGAAGCTGCCGTCGCCCGCTATGTTGATAACGGTCTTGTCGGGGCGCCCGATCTTAGCGCCGATGGAAGCCCCCAGCCCGAAGCCCATGGTTCCCAAGCCGCCCGAGGAAATGAAGCTGCGCGTGTTTCTAAAGCGGTAATACTGCGCCGCCCACATCTGATTTTGACCCACCTCGGTCGCGACGACCGCCTGCCCGTCGGTCAGCTCGTAGAGCTTCTCGATGACCGCCTGCGGTGTAACGGGGAATTCCTCGGTGCCTGTCTGAACAGGCTCGCCGTAATCCGCGGTGATGATCTCTTCCGTCCAGGTGTTTTTCTTCTGGGAAATTTTCCCGCAAAGCTCCGCGAGAACAGCTTTCACATCGCCCTTTACGGTAACGCACGCCTCAACGTTTTTGTTGAATTCCGCGGGATCTATGTCAATGTGAACGATTTTGGCGTGTTTTCCGAAAACCTCGGGATCGCCGATAACGCGGTCGGAAAAGCGCGTTCCTATTCCAATAAACAGATCGCAGGAATTAAGCGCCTTTGCCGCCTTTACCGTGCCGTGCATACCGAGCATTCCGATATAGCGGCGGTCGGTCTGGTCGAAGGCTCCCTGACCCATAAGCGAGCAGGACACAGGCGCGTCGCAAAGCGCAGCGAGCTTTGCAAGCTCTTCCTCAGCGCCCGCGGAGATAACTCCGCCGCCCGCGTAGATGTAAGGCTTTTCCGATTCACCGATAAGAGCCAGCGCGTTTTCGATCTCTTCTTTTGAAACTTCCGAAACCTCGTTAATCTCCTCTTTTTCTTTCGGGGAATATTCGCACTTCGCGATCGTAATGTCCTTGGGAATATCCACCAGCACAGGACCTTTACGTCCGCTGCCGGCGATCTTGAACGCCAGCCGCAGAGTATCCGCAAGCTCATGCACGTCCTTAACGATGAAATTGTGCTTGGTTATCGGAATGGTAACTCCCGTGATATCCACTTCCTGGAAAGAATCCAGCCCCAGCAGATTGCAGGAGACGTTGCCGGTGATAGCCACCAGAGGCACGGAATCCATATAAGCGGTAGCAAGCCCCGTAGTGAGGTTAGTCGCCCCGGGACCCGAGGTCGCGATGACCACGCCCGTTTTACCCGTAGCGCGCGCAAAGCCGTCCGCCGCGTGGCAGGCTCCCTGCTCGTGCGCGGTGATGATATGACGGATCTTATCGCTGTATTTGTACAGACTGTCGTAGATGTTGAGAACAGCGCCTCCCGGATAACCGAAAACGGTATCCGCGCCCTGTTCCAGAAGACATTCGATAATAATGTCCGAACCGGTTAAGATCATATTTAGTTCCCTTTCTTC
>JAFLUD010000015.1 GCA_022508965.1 Oscillospiraceae bacterium | reverse complement strand
ACGTTTGCGTTCAGTCTGTTGTACGCGTTGATCGCGTTCATGTTGTGTTGAACTAGTGTCATCACAGAAAATAACACATAAAATTGCACAAAAACCTCCGAAACCGACGGTAGATTTTGTGCAAATAGCACGGATTTTCCCCGAATTCCCAAAAAAATAAAAACACAGCTTGACGAATTTTGGAAATTAAGGGATAATTATAATATTCGAGCCTGATTAACAGGCTCAGAAAAGGGGGTACTGATTATGAAAATCAGCAAGATCGAGCCGAAAATTTCGGCAAAAAGAAAACGCGTCGCCGCATACGCGCGCGTTTCAATGGACAACGAAAGCATGATAAACTCGCTTGAGGCTCAGAAAAGCCATTTCAGCGAGCTTATCGGCGCAAATCCCGACTGGGATTTTGCGGGGATCTACGCCGACGAGGGGATTTCGGGGACTATGGCAAGCCACAGAAAAGAATTCAACCGAATGCTCTCGGACTGCGAGGAGGGGAAGATCGACGTTATTCTTACGAAATCCATTTCGCGTTTCGCGAGGAACACCGTGACGCTTCTCAAAACAGTCCGCAGGCTTCGCGAGCTTGGCGTGGAGGTGCGCTTCGAGCGCGAGAACATAAGCACCGCAGACGCGTCAAGCGAGCTGATGATGACGATCCTCACGTCCTTCGCGCAGGAGGAAAGCCGTTCCACCTCGGAGAACGTCAAGTGGGGAATTCGCCGCGGCTTTGAGGCGGGAAACATGAACGCGTTTGTCATCTACGGCTATCGCGCGGTAAACGGGCGATTGCAGGTTGTTCCCGAGGAAGCGGCAGTCGTAAGGCTTATTTTCGAGAATTATCTCAAGGGATTTACGGCGGCGAAAACAGAAAAACAGCTCGCCGAAATGGGCGTTTTGTCCTATCACGGAAAGCATTTCTCAAAAGACGCGATAAGAAGAATCCTCCGTCAGGAAAAGTATACGGGAAATGCGACTTTGCAGAAATATTACATCGAGAATCACATCACTCACAAAAAGCGGAAAAACCGCGGCGAGCTTCCGCAGTATTTTGTGGAGAATTCGCACGAGGCGATCATCGAGCCGGAGGTATTCGAGCGCGTTCAGCAGGAGATAAAGCGCCGCAGAGAGCTTGGGATTTTCGCCGCGGGAGCCGTGAAAACAAACTGCTTTACAAGCAAGATAAAATGCGAAAAATGCGGGAAGAATTATCGGCGCTATAAGAAAACCCACAAGGACGGCTCGGAGTTTGTGCGGTGGATGTGCTCGGCGAAAAAAACGCGGGGCGTTTGCGACGGCGAGGATATTTTCGAGGAGGATCTGAAATACGCGTGTGCGAGGGCGCTCGGGAGCTTGGAATTCGACGAGGCGGAATTCTGCGAAAGGGTCTCTGATATTTCGGTAACGAGGGAGAGCGCTCTTCGGTTTACGCTTGACGGCAGCCGCCTGCTTACTGTGAATTGGAGGCGCGTGTGATGGACGTAGAAAAGATAGTTACCGTAATTCCCGCGCAGAAAAGGGATTCCCCCATAATAAAGCCCGAGATCGAAACGAAAAAGAGCAGGGTGGCGGGCTATGCGCGGGTCTCGACCGAGTTTGAGGAACAGCAGACCAGCTATGCCGCGCAGGTGGAATACTATACTAAATATATCACAAGCCGACCCGATTGGGAGCTTGTCGGGATATACACCGACGAGGGTATTTCCGCGACCAACACCCGCATGAGAGACGGCTTTAACCGTATGATAGACGACGCGCTTTGCGGAAAGATCGACCTTATCGTCACAAAATCGGTAAGCCGCTTCGCAAGGAACACCGTGGACTGCCTTTCGACTATACGCACTCTCAAGTCAAAGGGGATAGAGGTGTATTTTGAGAAGGAGAATATCCGCACCCTCGACAGCAAGGGCGAGCTTCTGATAACGATAATGTCCTCTCTCGCGCAGGAGGAAAGCCGCAGCATCTCCGAAAACGTGACCTGGGGACACCGAAAGCGTTTCGCGGACGGGCGGTTCTCGCTGGCGTACAGCAGATTCCTCGGATACGACAGAGATATGGCGGTAAACCGCGAGGAGGCGGAAACGGTGCGGCTGATATACAGGCTGTATCTTCAGGGCTTCTCGGATTATTACATCGCGGGGCATCTCACTCGGCTGGAGATACCCACGCCGTATCAAAAGCAAAAATGGTGCGTTTCGACAGTGCGGAGCATTCTCAGAAATGAAAAGTACAAGGGCGACGCGCTGCTGCAAAAAATGTTTACGGTGGATTTCCTCACAAAAAAGAAAAAGAAAAACGAGGGAGAGGTCCCTCAGTATTATGTCAAGGGAAGCCACGAGGCGATCATTCCCCCGTCGGTTTTCGAGCTGGCGCAGCTTGAGCGGCTGAGGCGCGCAGAGCTTCTTAAAAAAACAAAGCTTCGGCGTTACAGCGGGCTGTCTGTTTTTTCAACGAGAATAAAATGCGGCGAGTGCGGTCACTGGTACGGACCCAAGGTTTGGCACGCGGATACTCCCTATCAGAAAACTATTCTCCAATGCAACAGCAAATACAAAGGCGACCGTGTGTGCAGGTCGCCGAATCTATGCGAGCAGAGCGTAAAAGAGCTTTTTATAAAAGCAGTCGATATCCCGCAATGGGACGAAACCAGGTGGTGCGACTGCGTAGAGTTTGTTACGGTTTTCCAAAACGGGAAAATCGTATTTTCATTTAAAGACGGCATTGAAAAGGAGCTGTACCTGCAATAACGTATACTATTATAATATGGCGGCAAGCTGCCGCTGCTATTCCCAATATTTTGCGGAACGGAATTGTACGCAAATTGATGTACGGTTATTATGCTGCTGTTATTATATCAAAAACGCTCCCCGAAGAATTACCCTCGGGGAGCGCGATTTTTACTGCCGATATTTACTTCTTGCCGAACAGTCCGCCGAGCTTGTCGGCAACGCCGCCGATGTTGATCTTCGCCTTAACGCCGTCCACGATCTTCTGAACGGTATCGTCGGGAAGATCCACTCCGATAACCTCCTCAACAGCCTTTATAGGCTCGCTCTTGAACTTATCAGCGAAAGCGCCGTCGTTCTTGACCTTGTTTACGACCTCGTCGATCTTTGCTTTGATATCCATTTTGCTTCTCCTTAAAATTTATTTGCAGACGGTCTCCCGCCAACATTTCAAAATCAATCGTCATATTTGGAAGCCATTGCCGCTGCCAGCTTTAAAGCCTCCTCGCCCTCGCCGCGAATGTCCAAAAACATAAACTCGTCGTCATACAGCTCGTTGTCTACGGGTCTGGAAGAGAGATTTACATACGCCAGATACACCGCGCAGACTTCGGAAAGCGCCCTTGCCCGAACAATAATGTCCGGCGACAGGCTCGCGGTTATCAGCACCATAACCGCCGCCGAGCTTCTGTCCGCTTCATCTATAAGCGTTGTAAGCCCGCAGGTGTCCGCCATCGCGGGGATCACCGACATCAGCTGGAAAAAGCGTTCAAACTCGGTTATGTTGGTGACCTGCACCGCCGCGCGGTCAAAAAGCATTCCGAAATCCACGACGGAATGGATACCGATGTCCATTGCCTCCTGCACGAAGGCGATCGCGGTCTCGATCACCGTATCCGCCCGAAGCAGCGGATCGCCCTCGCCGCTCATATCGCACAGCACTATCGCGCGCCTGTCGTTTATGCTGTCAAACTGCTTTATCATCAGATCGTCCTGCTTTGCGGTGAGCTTCCAATGGATCATCTGCATAATATCGCCGACGCGGTATTCGCGAACGTGCGAAAAGTCCTCCTTCTCCGCGGTTATCGGATTGGGGCGCGAGAAGCTCTGCTCGCCGACCGAGGCGCTTACCAGATCCTCGAGATTAATTCTTCTCGGCTGGAAAACCATCGTGCACTCGTCTTTAGTCTTTTTTGAGATGCGGATTATTCTCAGCGGATCGACCGCGGCAAGGCTGTTTATCGAGCAGGGATAACAGCCGCGGTAGAGGTGCTTTCCCTCGACCGAGAGCCTCGCCTGCCCGAACGGGGAAAGCGAAACGTATACCCTCTTTTCGATGAACATTCCCGAATCGACGTCCGGCAATACGCATACCATTTCCATCGGCGCGCAGGGGAAGACCGAATCATTCTTTATGTTGATATAATACTCGAACGGGGTGTTCTTTTCTGCGGTTATCCGCTTTTCGTCGAATTCCGCGCTCAAAAACCGAAGATGGATCGCCGTGAGAGCCGCCGCCACAGCGGGATACAGCAGCACTATCACCATCAAAATCGCGGTGACCTTGCTGGTATAGAGCATCGAAAACGCTATGCAGACGACCGCCAGGATAATATAGATAACACGGTTTCTTACCATGATCAGCTCCGTTTGATAGGCGGTGTTACGGAGGAAACAACGTCCTCAAGCACCGAACGCACGGTCTTTTTGCTCAGACGCGTCTCATGGCGCAAAACGATCCTGTGCTCGAACACGGGAATAAGCAGCCGCACTATGTCCTCGGGAATTACGAATTCTCTGCCTAAAAGATACGCGAACGCCCGCGCCGCCTGCATGATAGCCACCGACGCTCTCGGAGAAGCGCCCAGTGCTACGGCGGGGTGGTTTCGCGTTGCCGCGGCAAGCTCTGCTACATATTTGCAAAGGCTGTCCGCGAAATTTATATAACCCACGTCGTCGATACAGTCTTCAAGCTGTTCGAGCGACATCACGTTTTTTACGTTGTTTACGGGGTTGTCCGAAAGTCTGTCCATCATTATCTGGGTCTCCTCGGCGATAGTCGGGTAACCCATGCTTATCTTCATCATAAAACGGTCGAGCTGTGCCTCGGGAAGCGGGAAGGTTCCCACATAGCCTTGAGAATTCTGCGTGGCGATTACCATAAAAGGCTCCGGCAGCGGGTGGACCTCGCCGTCTACCGTAACGCGCTTTTCCTCCATAGCCTCCAAAAGCGCCGACTGCGTTTTCGGGGAGGTTCGGTTGATCTCATCCGCCAGAAGGATATTTGTCATTACCAGCCCGGGGCGGTATTCAAACTGACCTTCTTCCTTATTATATATAGTAAATCCCGTAATGTCAGATGCCATTACGTCGGGAGTGAACTGCGCGCGCCTGAATTCCAGACCCGACGCTTTTCCCAGCGCCATAGCAAGCGTGGTCTTTCCCACGCCCGGAACGTCCTCAATGAGAACGTGTCCCTGCGCCAACAGTCCCGTAAGCACTATCAAAAGCGCCTCGTCCTTGCCCTTGATGACCTTCGAGATCTCCTTGGCAAGCTCTCCCATCAGATATTGATTTGAAAATCTTTCCGACATAGTTACAGCCTTTTTTGAACCTTTCTTAAACGTGAAGTAAATTTATACATAATTATTTTACCATATTTTTTCCGGAAAATCAACAGCTTTTCCAACAAAAACACCCGCCGATGAATGCGTTTTGATTTCCTAATATTCCCAAAAATACATATTTTCAGCATTACAGCGAAAAAATTCTAAAAAACGCCGAAATAAAATGTGTATTTTACTTGACAATTTAGTTAAATTGTTGTAAAATATAAATAGGCTTTTCCTTTTGGGAGGGTCTATGACGTTCAGATTGTTATTTTATATAACGTTAAGGCGGCATAATGTACGATTTACGGAGAAATCCTTTAAATTTACATTTCTTTTTTACTCCGCGCGTTTGCGCTTATTTTAAATTTTGGAACGCCTCGCTCCTCTGCCCTTACTCGGCGCGCCGTTTAAAACGGCAACAGTGGATTCGTCGGATTGCACGAATTTTCCCGATATATTTTGGAGGGAGTTCCAAAAATATAAAAACAGAAACCGCATAGGGGGTATTTGACGGTTGGGGGGGTTGCCCCTATTTTTTACCGTCGTCTGAAATCTGAAAATTGTATATTATTCCCGCCGAATTATTCGATTCGCGGCACACCGGTTGTCAGCCGCCGCGGATCTAAATTAAGGAGGGGAAAAGGACAATGGAAGTCCCATTTTACGTTGCCGTGATAATCGGCATCGCAGCGCTGCTTATCGGCGCGGTGGCTTCGGGCTTTGTCTGCTTTAAGCAGGGAATAAAGCACCGCATCAAGACTGCCGAGGCTCAGTTTGAGTCCGCGGAAAAGGAATCCGCGCGCATTCTCGAGGAAGCTACCGAAAAGGCCGAGTCGATGAAGAAAAGCGCGCTTGTTGAGGCTAAGGACGAGATCTACGCGATGAGAACGAACGCCGAGAAGGACGTTCAGCGTATGAAGAACGACGCCGAGAAAGAGCTTAAGGAGCGCAGAAGCGAGGTTTCACGCTCCGAGCGGAGGATAGCTCAGAAGGAGGAGAATCTCGACCGCAAGACCGACAAGATGGAAAAGCTGGAGGAACAGCTCCAGCAAAAGCACAAAAAGGCAGACGAGAAGATCGCCGAGGCTGAACAGCTTAAGGCGGGGCAGATGGACATTCTGGAGAGGATCTCCGGGTTTTCACAGGAACAGGCTAAGGAGCATTTGCTGCATATGCTCGACAGCGAGCTGAATCACGAAAAGGCTGTCAAGATAGCGGCATACGAGCAGAAGCTCAAGGACGAGTGCGACGAAAAGGCAAAGCAGTACATATCGCTTTCTATCGCGAGATTGGCTGCCGATACCGTATCGGAAATGGCAGTGTCTGTTGTTGCCATTCCCAACGACGAAATGAAGGGACGCATAATCGGGCGCGAGGGACGCAATATCCGCGCGCTGGAAACGCTTACGGGCGTCGATCTCATCATCGACGATACTCCCGAGGCTATTACGCTGTCCTGCTTCGATCATGTAAGACGTGAGATCGCGAGAATCGCTCTCGAAAGACTTATCCAAGACGGGCGTATCCACCCGGCGAGAATAGAAGAGACTGTTGAAAAGGCGCGCCGCGAGGTAGAACTTCGCATCAAGCAGGAGGGCGAGCGCGCTATTATGGAGACCAACGTAAACGGTCTGAATCACGAGCTTGTGCGCCTTATCGGGCGGCTTAAGTACAGAACTTCCTTCCGTCAGAATGTTCTCAACCACTCTATCGAGGTGGCGCATCTGGCGGGGATCATGGCAAGCGAGCTTGGCGTGGACGCTGCTCTGGCACGCAGAGCGGGTCTGCTTCACGATATAGGAAAGGCTCTCGACCACGAGATCGAAGGCTCGCACGTTCAGATAGGCGTTGACGTTTGCAGAAAGTATAAGGAAAGCCCCGAGGTCATTCACGCTATCGAGGCTCACCACGGCGACGTTGAGTGCAAGACCGTTATCGCCTGCATAGTTCAGGCGGCGGACGCGATCAGCGCGGCAAGACCCGCGGCGCGTTCGGAAAATTACGAAAACTATATCAAGCGTCTCGAAAAGCTGGAGGAGATCTGCAACTCTTACAGCGGCGTAGACAAGTCCTTCGCGATCCAGGCGGGCCGCGAGGTCAGAATCATGGTCAAGCCAGAACAGGTCAACGACGACAATATGAAGGTATTGGCACGCGATATTGCTAAGCGTATCGAAAACGAGATGGAATATCCCGGACAGATCAAGGTCAATATGATACGCGAGAGCAGAACCGTTGACTACGCTAAGTAAAAATGTCGGAGAGCGCTCTCGTTATGATGAGCGCTCTCTATAAAGTATAAAGCTTGGAGGACTGTTATGATCACCTTTGACGGAACAAAATGCGTTGCGTGCAATAACTGCGTTAGGGTGTGTCCTTCTATGGAAGCAAATACCGTCGAGCATAACCCCGACGGCAGCGTGCAGTTCAACATAAACGACGATAAGTGCATACGCTGCGGCGCGTGCGTTAAAACCTGCAGTCACCACGCGCGAAGCTATGAGGACGACACGGAAAGGTTCTGGGCGGATCTTAAAAGCGGTCAGAAGATCGTCGCGGTATGCGCGCCCGCGGTCAAGGTATCGTTTGACGGCTGCTGGAGAAACGTTCTCGATATTATTAAGAAGAACGGCGTCGAGAAGATTTACGACGTGTCGTTCGGCGCTGATATCTACACCTGGGGAAACATCCGCTATCTCGAAAAGCACCCCAAGTCAAAGCTGATATCTTCCACCTGCCCGGCGATCGTAAACTATATCAGAAAATTCTGCCACGACGCGGTGAAAAATCTTTCTCCGATGTATTCTCCGATACTCTGCACGGCGATCTACCTTAAAAAATATCTCGGCGAGACCGCGAAGATTGTTGCGCTGTCGCCGTGTATTTCCGCGATGGACGAGTTTCGCGAGACGGGCATAGTCGACTATAACGTTACCTTTGAGCGTCTGGGAATGCTGCTGCGAAAAAACGGAACGGATTTTGATTCTCTGAAAAAAATGCGCTCTAATTTCGAGTTCTCGGGAACGCAGGGAATAATGGGCGCTATCTATCCCCGTCCGGGAGGATTTAAAACCTGCCTGGAGCTTGAAAACCCCGCGCTTAACATCATAGGTTCGGGAGGCACCGGCTCGGTATACAAAAATCTCAGTATGTATTCTAAGGTCGGAGAACGCGATCTGCCGGACGTTTTCGACGTGCAGTCCTGCGGAAAGGGCTGCGGAGGCGGCCCCGCGATCGGCAGCGTAATGTCCATCTACCGCATGAGCGGCATTATGAACGGCATCGAAAAATACAACCGCACAAAGCGCGTTAAGTTTGACATGAAGCATCGGGACAAGCAGTTCTTGCAGTTTGATAAACAGCTGAGACTGGACGACTTTATAAGGCAGTTTGTTCCCGAGGACATAAAGCAGATCCACGTTACCGACGAGCAGATCGAGGATATGCTTACGAAAATGGGCAAGCAAACCGAGACCGAGCGCAACTACAACTGCCATGCCTGCGGATTCTCCTCCTGCCGTAATATGGCGGAGGCGATCATCAAGGGCGTTTCCGCGGTATCCAGCTGTGCGCAGTATATTCAGCATGAGGCAAATGCCCGCCAGGCGCATATTCTCGAAACCAACACCGCAATTTCCGAAGTAACCGCCGAGCTTAATCAGGTGGTGTCGCAGCTTACGGAGAATATCGGCGAGGTAAAGGAAGCCGTGGGAGATATTTCCCAGCTCAACAACACCAACCACAGCCAGATAATGGGTCTTTCGAATATCCTGGAAGAGCTTCGCGGACTGAGCGATAAGATCAACGAAGCAATGCAGTCGATAAACGTCAGCGTTTCGGGATTCTCAACGATCACTCACAACATCAGCGATATCGCGCGGCAGATAAACATTCTGTCGATAAACGCCAGCATTGAGGCGGCGCGCGCGGGCGAAGCGGGCAAGGGCTTCGCAGTAGTTGCGCAGGAGGTCGGAAGTCTCGCGGGGCATTCGCAGGAGGCTGTTTCCAAGGCGGAAACCAGCAACGCTCTCGTGTTCGGCGATATTGATACGGTAAACAAGATCGTTTCCGAGATCAACGCGCAGATGGAAAGAATAGAAACCATGATGAACGAGGTTCGCGACAACATTTCCACCACGATGGAAAAGGGCAACGACATAAGCTCCGCCATGATGGGAGTTTCCGAGATCAATCAGCACGTCGACGGGCTGGTTGCAAAAGCCGAGAGCTTGTTGAACTAATACATAAAAGCCGAGCATCAGCTCGGCTTTTTGTTTTTAGATAAATCTTATTTACTGTTTACTCTTTACTGTCAACTGCCTTGTTGAGCCGATAATCTTCATCATCACGGGATACCGCTCGAACAATATCTTGAAGATCAGACAGCCGAGTATCACGACCGAAACGATCTCGCCTAGAGCCACTCCGCCTATGCTGATCCACAGCGGCTCTCCGCATAAAAACAGCTCAAATCCCACGATAACGCCGTTGCTGATAACCGGCAGCAGCGACGCTATGTACACGTTCTTCACATAGTACATCGGCAGCACGGCAGCAGCGGTCGCGAGCGTTCCGAAGATAATGTCGTACAGCCCGAACGGACTGAACAGATTAACGATAAAGCAGCCCAGTATCATCGAGATGCTGTAATCCTTGCGGTAAAAGCACAGCAGCACCAGAAATTCCGAAATGCGAAACTGTACGGGACCGAAGCTCAGCGGCTCGATCATTAACGTCATAACGACATACATCGCGGCGACCAACGCCAGCCGCACAAGATTCAGCGGGGTAAAGATTTCATTTTTTTGCATAAAAAAGCTCCTTGTTTTTTAACGGTGGTTGGCAAAGAAAACACCGTATAGTTGCTAGTCGATAGCGATTAGTTGTTAGTTTTTATCTAACAGTTGTTATTTTATCACATTCGCGCGGAAATTTCAAGGGGTTATTGAAATTTTTTTGGAATAGTGGTATAATTATTTTAACAAAATGTTCGGAGGAGTTATGGACGTTATTATCAGAGAATACGCCGAAGGCGATCTGCCCGAGATGATCGCGATATGGAACGAGATCGTTTTGGAGGGGATAGCTTTTCCGCAGGAGGAACCGCTTGACGGGAATTCGGCGCGGGAGTTTTTCGCGTCGCAGAGCTATTGCGGCGTTGCCGTTTCAAGCGACGGGAAGATACGCGGGCTGTATATTCTCCACCCAAACAACGTCGGGCGCTGCGGACATATCTCCAACGCGAGCTATGCCGTAGGTTCCGAGTTCCGCGGAATGCACATCGGCGAAAAGCTGGTTTGCGACTGCATAGAACAGGCTCGGCTGCATGGCTTCGGGATCCTCCAATTCAACGCGGTCGTCAGAACAAACGCCGCCGCGCGTCACCTCTACGAACGGCTTGGATTTACTCAGCTTGGGACTATCCCCAAAGGCTTCCGAATGAAAGACGGAAGTTATGAGGATATCTGTCCTTATTATATAGAGCTGTGATTTTCACCAACAAACTACTAACTTTAAGGAGATGATCTTATAAAACGCTTTAAAACTGCCTTAGCCGCTATCCTCGCCGCCTGTCTGCTTCTTGCCGGCTGCGATGTCCAAAACAACAGCTCGGAGCATTCCGACCTATACGAATCGGAAAGCTCTTCAAAACAGGAAATCTCCGAACCGGACAGCTCCTCTCGGCAGGAATCCTCCGATAATCAGAGTCAGCCCGAAAGCTCGATCGGCTCAACCGGCTCCGAAAGCGACGGCGATAGATTAAACAGCATTATAGAAAACATGAAGCCAAAAGAGGTCAAGATCGAACGGATCATCAAGCTGTTGGGAGATTATGGGGATTTTAATTATGAATACTTACATCCGCAAGAGTTTGAGGATTTCACCGACCACAAAGAATCTTTTGTTTTCACACAATTTTACTCGAACGGCGAGTTAAGCAATAAAAGTTATTTCAAAATAACGGAAAAAGAATTAAATACTCCCGAAAAGTTTTTCGGAAAGCTAAAAAGCCTTGTAACCGAAAATTATCTGGCTAGCCGCCTTATAGATAATATTAATATGATGTATTCTGCCAAAGACGGGTATATGTATATTGGAAGTACCGTCGCCTTTGGTTATGGCATAGGCAAGGATATTTTTTATATCGACTCTGTGGAATACCCCGACAACGAAACCATAATCGTAAAATTATCAACGTTCGGAGAGGATAGTTTGGGTGATGAAGTTATTGATAAATCTACAATTACGATCAAAAGAACCGAAGACGGGCTGCGCATTGACAAGTGCGAAGGTTACCCCGAGTTGGATCTTTACTATTTCAAGGAAATCATCTACAACGGCGAAACCTACCCCTTATAAAAATAACGCCCCTGCAAAAACTGCGGGGGCGTTTTTATTATTTTCTCATCTTATTGGAAGTGTAAACTACCTCCGCGTAGATCGCGGCTACTATCTGATAAAGCTCCTTGGGGATAGCCTCTCCGGCGTTAAGCATTACCAAAAGCGCGGCAACGCTGTCGTCGCGGTAAATGGGGACCCCCGCTTCGTCCGCGATATTGACGATCCTCTGCGCCAGCTCGCCCAGTCCCGAGGCAACCACAACAGGCGCGTAGTTCAGATCGGGATTGTATTTTAAGGCAACCGCGGCATTTTGTCCGTAAAGCCGCTTGTTGTTCGCGGGCGGCTTCGGATGCTGTTGTTTCGGCATATTGACCTCCTTATACTCTCGTATTCAACGTGGATCTCTTATCGGTTATCTTGGGGAATATTTCCACCAGATTGTGCGGCTTTCTGAGCGGCGCTGTCTCAAAGGCGCGCGTCTGATAGCCGCTGGTGCGGACGATCTTGTTTACTCTGTCCTTAAAAGGTTCGATCTCCTTTTCAAATCTCGGCGGATAAAGCAGGGCGATGTTTACCTCCTCGCCGAGAGCGTACATATCCAGCTCGAAGCGTCCTATGCTCTCCACGTCAAACGTCAGGAACAGATGATAATTCCGCTGGGTCTCGGGAGTGTTGTTGGGATTGTTCTCGTCGTTGTCGACCCAAAGCTCGCCGAAGGCTCTGGTGTTCTCGATCTCAAGCGGGAGAATATAGTGCGCAAGCGGCGTGAATACTCCCGGGGCGTTCAACAGACTTTGCAGAAGGTTTGCGGCGTTGAAGCTGTCGAGCGATTTCAATGCGGGGTTGTTTATATTCTGCTGGATAAAATTGGTTAAATTATCCAGCGTGGAGCTTACCGGCGGACGGATACCGTGCTGCGGCAGCTCGTTTTTAACGGACATCTTTTCGATAATGTCCACGAAAACTCCGAAAAGCCTTTCGCGAAGCGGAATATCGGGCATCGACCGAAGCATGGCGTTCAGACCGTCAATAAGCTCCTGCATGGTGTTGATCTTGCCGAAGTCCTCAAGCATCAGGTTTACCTGTTCCTCATCGTCCAAGAACAGGCCGCCCGCCAGCATCTTGAACGCGTCCATGCCGCTGAGCTTTCCGCGGTTGTAGCCCGCGAGTATCTGCTCGAGATTATACCCCGATTCCTTGAGCTGCTGCATATATCCCCTCTGGCTCATGGTCTCATTTAGAATTTTATGCCAGCCGGAAAGTTCGTTCTCTATTTCATCATTTTCGCCAAAATTATCCGTTGAATTTTTAACATTTTGCTGAATTTCATCATTAAGGCCGTCAAATTCTAAATTTTTCTCGTCTGAAGAGGGTGAAAGTGGTTGATTTTGTGATGAATTTGTAGTATAATTATTATTGTAGACTTCTGTGTCCGTTTCTTCGCCGTCGGGCATCATCCCGACCCCCTCCATTGTCTGGGGATTTTGCATCGGCTTCTTGTCAAAGAGAGCCGAGAAGAGACGGTTGAAGGAGTTCTTGAGCGACTCCCTTAAAGTTCCCGAGGAGATCTGGGTGAGAAGCAGGTTGAAGTACTCCTTGCACATATAGGGGCTGTTGTTGTAACGGGAAAGGTTGTGAGTGATAAGCGGGATGAGCATTTGAGTCTTTTCGTCGTTGAGAAGGCTTCCGCTTACGTCCTTGAGAATACTCAGCGTCTCGCCTTTGAGATAGTCGAAGTAATTCTCGGCGTCGTCAGCTCCCCACTCCTTGGAAAGATTGAGCAGCTTCTCGGAGAGCTTTTCGTTCGGAGAGTAATATTCCGAGAGGAACTTGAGGTTCGCGCGAAGCGCACCGAGTATCTCGTTTCTGTTCTGTGCGAAGTTTATCGACTTCAGAAGATTTCCGATAAGCTCCTTGGTGTTCGGATCGGTGGTGGTCTGAGCTACCTCGCGCAAAACATCATAAAACTCGTGACCCGAGAACATGGTGTTTTGCTGCTCTTGGTTTATGATCTCCTGGACTAACTGTTCGGGGGTAACATAAAGCTCCTTGGCAAGATTTTCCAGACTTCCGTAAAGCTCCGTATGACCCGTGATCAGCGCCTGATTGAGAACCTCGACGTTTAGCAGGTCTTTAAGCATCTCAACGGCAAGCGTCGGATCCTTGGCGACCTGGACCTGCATCGGGATAAGCTCGCGGTTGCCCATTTCGAGGCGGCTTCTCGAGGCGGCGTCGGAATTGGTTCCCGAAGCGCCCACGCCAGTGAGCTTGACGATGTCAAACGGCTCGGTATTGGCGTCCTGCTGACGTGGACTGTAATTGTAGTTCTTAGACGTGATAGGGTTATTTATCTGCGGGATCTGCGCCATATTCTTCCCCTCCAAAGATAAAATAAAATAACTGTTACCTTTATTTTAGCACATTTTGACAGAATAATAAAGGGCTTTTTGAAAAAAATTTTAGAATTGCTTTTAAATACACTGAAAATGAGGCAATTCTTTGAAATATAAACGGCGATTCCCAAAAAATTTAAAAGGGAACCTTAAAAACCGTTTTGAAAAGGAAAAATTCGCAGAATACGCCGGATACAAGGAAAGCCGACGACGCAAGGCTTGATGCCTTGCTAGGAGGTTTGACGCAGTAGACGGTGTGGTGTGCGGATTTTTCCTCAAACAAGGTTTTTAGAGGTGACCGAAAGTAAAAAATAAACGCGATCCGCGTATTCGGAAAGGAATTGATATTATGGCAAAAATTGAACCGGGTATGGAAGCAATGCTTGATATGTACTTCTACGAAACCAACTCTCTGTTGGAACAGTTGGACGAAATATTGCTCCGCACCGAACAGGCAAACGCCTTTGAAAGCGATGATATTAAAGAAATATTCCGCATAATGCATACGATCAAGGGCTCCTCGGCAATGATGGGCTTTGATAATCTGTCTGTGCTGGCGCACAAGGCTGAGGATATGTTCTTTGTAATCCGCGAAAATCCTGATGTTATCACAGACGTAAGCTTTGTTTACGATCTCGTTTTCCAGGTGTCGGATTCCTACAAGGCACAGATCGAGGCTATCCAGAATCACGACAACGGAGAATACGAGCTTAGCGATTTTGACGGGCTTATCAACAAGCTCCTCAAGGCGCGCGATCAGCTTTCAAGCGAGGCTTCGGGCGAAGCAGCTCCCTCCTCCAAGTCTGAGGCAAGTGATTCCGAGAGCAGCGCTGCTCCCGCACCCAAGACCGGCTCGGGCAAGGTAAGCGTTCGCGTGTTCTTCGAAGAGGGCTGCCAGATGGAGAACCTCCGTGCGTTTTTGCTTATAAATACCATTCGCGAGGAATGCTCGTTCCTTGAATTCTATCCCGCGGACGTAGAGACCAACGCGGAATCCTCAAAGGAGATCGTAGACCACGGATTCCTTATCACCTTCTCCGAGGAAGATAACCGCGATTACATACTCAAGCTCATCGAGACCGCGCTGAACGTTCAGTCTTACGAAATTCTCTCCGACGAGGAAGCGGCGGAAGTCGTTCCCGAGACGGCAGCGGCAGCGGAGGCTCCCAAGGCAGAGCTTCCTCCGGAGCCGGCGGCAGAGCTTAAGACCGAAAAGCCGGCGCCCGCTCCCAAGTCGGAGCCTGCGGCAAGCGCGGCGGAGGACAAGGCTCAGTCCGCAGTGGAAAAGGCTCAGGCGGCTGTGGCAAACGCAAACGCGCAGAGCGGCGCACAGAAACAGAATCTCATCAGCGTAAATCTGGCAAAGCTGGACGCGCTTCACGATATCGTCGGAGAGATCATCACCACCGAATCGATGGTTATTTCCAACCCCGACCTGGAGGGTCTGGAGCTGGAGTCGTTCAACAAGGCGGCGCGCGACCTGAGGAAGCTCACAAGCGAGCTTCAGGATACCGTAATGTCCATCAGAATGGTGCCGCTGGCGGGCGTATTCCAGAAAATGAACAGAATCGTCCGCGATATGAGAAAGAAGCTCGGCAAGGAAGTCGACTTCGTTATCGAGGGTGAAAATACCGAGGTAGATAAGTCTATCGTCGACAGCCTGCAGGATCCGCTGATGCACCTTGTTAGAAACTGCATGGATCACGGCATTGAGGACGACGTTAAGGACAGAACCGCTCTCGGCAAGCCCGAAAAGGGCACCATCAAGCTCACCGCGCAGAACGCTTCGGGCGAGGTAGTTATCATCGTTTCGGACGACGGCGCGGGAATCGATCCCGAGAAGATCATGGCAAAGGCAAGAAGAATGGGTCTTCTTACCAAGCCCGAAAACGAATATTCCGAAAAAGAGATCCAAAATCTCATTCTGCTTCCCGGCTTCTCCACCAACGAGGAAGTTACCGAGTTCTCGGGGCGCGGCGTAGGTATGGACGTTGTTAAGGCGAATATCGAAAAGTGCGGCGGCGCTATCATCGTTGACTCCAAGAAGGGCAGCGGCACAAACTTCATCATAAAGATCCCGCTTACGCTGGCGATAATCGACGGCATGGAGATCTCCGTAGGCGACCTGGTATTCAGCGTTCCGATCTCCACCATCCGCGAGAGCTTTAAGGTAGAATCCGGACAGATCCTCCGCGATACCAGCGGAAACGAAATGATCATGATAAGAGGCGTTTGCTATCCCATACTGCGTATGCACGAGAAATTCGGGATCGAAACCGAGATCACAAACCTCGAAGACGGTATCCTTCTGCTGGTTGAGACCGATAACAAGAGCGTCTGCATCTTTGCGGACAGGCTCATCGGCGAGCAGCAGGTAGTAGTAAAGCCGTTCCCGACATATCTGTCCCGCTATAATATCAAGGGCGAGGGACTTTCGGGCTGTACGATCATGGGTGACGGAAGCATTTCGCTTATCATAGATACCAATACGCTCATCGGTTAAGGAGGAATATTTACATGGATTATGATGTAATAAAGGAAGCAGTTGCGAAGCAGCAGTCCGGAGACAGAAAGCTGGCTGCCGACAACAGTATTCTCGGAAAGGTAATGACCTTCAATATCGGTGAACAGGTTTACGGTATCGAAATTCAGTATGTCACCGAAATTATCGGAATGCAGCATATCACAAAGGTTCCGCACGTTCCGAGCTATATTAAGGGAATAATCAACGTGCGTTCTAAGGTAGTGCCTATCGTAGACATCAGAACGCGCTTCGGCAAGGAGGAAATTCCCTATACAAGCAGGACCTGCATCATCACGCTGAATTTCAACGAGACCTCCGTGGGAATTATCGTTGACAGCGTTGCGGACGTTGAAGATATACATACCGGAGATATCTCGGCTACTCCCGAAAATAAGAACGTAAATACCAATTACTTCATTCAGTATATGATCAGAGGCGAAAACGATTCGACTAAGCTGATCCTCGACGTTGCCAAGCTGCTCGACGAACAGGAGGCATAAAGGTGAGTTTTGAAATTACCGAGGCCGAGTTTCAGCGTCTGGTCAAATTCATGTACGATAACTTCGGTATAAATCTCTCGGCAAAAAAGGTTCTCGTACAGGGAAGACTCGGAAATATGCTAAGTGACCGCGGCTTTAAAAGCTACGGCGAATACCTCGACACGGTCATGTCGGATACCACAGGCGCGGAGATCACTACTATATTAAATAAGCTCACGACAAACCACACGTTCTTTATGCGTGAGCCGGAGCACTATACCTTTTTAAAGGATACCATTCTTCCGTATATGGTTCAGACCTGCCAGAAGGATCATGTTATCAGAATTTGGAGCGCAGCGTGCTCGTCGGGCGAGGAATGCTATACCACCGCTATGCTTATAGATCAGTATTTCGGCAACGAAAAGCATAAGTGGGATACCAGAATATTAGCCACCGATATTTCTCAAAGCGTTATCGGAAAAGCAAAGGCGGGCATTTATGAGGAAGAGGGAATGAAGGGTCTTTCAAACGATTGGAAGTCCCGTTATTTCAACAACCTCGGCAACGGCAAGTATGAGATCTGCCAGGGAATCAAGGACGAGGTAATATTCAAGACATTTAACCTGATGGATCCGATGCCGGAAAAATATAAGGCAAAGCCCTTTGATCTGATATTCTGCCGCAATGTTATGATCTATTTTGATATGCCCACCAAGCAGGCTTTGGTAAACAGATTTTACGATGTTGTAAAACCGGGCGGATATTTCTTTATCGGTCACGCCGAAAGTGTAAACCGTTCGGAGACCGAGTTTGAATACATAAAGCCCGCGATTTACCGCCGTTTAGAGGGCAAATGACATTTTTAATTTATCGGCGCATATAATTTTTATAGCAATCTTTTCGCATAAAAATACCTTTTAGGAGCCTTTTTATGGATCGCATTAAACTGTTGGTTGTGGATAACTCCATACTGTTCAGAGAGTTGATCTCACGATATATTCAGCAAGACGATGCAATCGAGATCGTCGGAAAAGCGGGAGACGCATATTCTGCCCGCGATATGATCTTGCAGTATGAACCCGACGTTATGACGCTGGATCTTGAAATGCCGCGTATGGACGGTATCGCGTTCCTTAAAAAACTGCTGCCGCAATACTACATTTCCACGATCGTAGTATCCGGCTCCGATTATCACAAGAAGGAATGTTTTGAAGCCGGAGCTGTGGAGTTTCTGTCAAAGCCGGTTGCCCGTACAAACAACGATATGGCGGCGTTTGCAAAGCAGCTGTGCGCGGCGATCCACAAAGCATACGATCAAAGCAAGCCTGCCGCAGCAAAGCCCGCGGCGTATACAAGCCCCGCTTCAAGTAAGACAGCGGAAGCGTTTCAAAAGGTGCACGAGACTCTCAATAAGCCTATAAATGTTCCCAATAAGGCAGCTGAGACGTTTCAAAAGGTACATGATACGCTTAACAAGCCGATAGATTTTCAGCATAAGACGAATGAGACGGAACAAAAACAGCCTAATTCTCCTGTGCTGAAGCAGATGTCGGAGGTTGCCGCGAAAGCGGAAAAAGCGGTTTCGGAGATCGCGCACGGATTGAAGAAAACACAGTTTGAGAATACCGAGCCTGCTGCTCCCGCTGCCAAGACTACGGTAGTAAATCATCCCAAGCTGTCGAAATCCGAGGCTCTTATAGCGCTGGGAGCTTCCACGGGAGGCACGGAGGCGCTGGAGCAGGTTATTAGAACTTTCCCGGAGGACACTCCGCCTGTTGTGATAGTTCAGCATATGCCCGCGGGATTTACCAAGCTCTATTCCGAGAGACTTAACCGCACCTGCAAGATGGAGGTCAAGGAAGCAGTTGATGGAGAACGTCTCCGCAGGGGACTTATTATAATAGGTGCAGGCGAGCATCAGCTGCGCGTATGCAGAGACTCGCGCGGACTGTATGTTTCATCAAAGCCCGGAGAAAAGGTTTCGGGACACTGCCCGTCGGTTGACGTTATGTTCAGCTCGGTGGCTGAGGTCGCTGGAAAATACGCGATTGGCGCAATCCTCACGGGAATGGGAAAGGACGGAGCCGAGGGACTTCTTAAAATGCGCAAGGCAGGCGCGTTTACCATAGGTCAGGACAAAGAGACCTCCGTGGTATACGGAATGCCGATGGAAGCGTATAAGATCGGCGCGGTGGAGGTTCAGGCTCCGCTGTATAAGATTGCCGATATCATACTCAACAATCTGATATAAAAACTCCGCTTGAAGCTGTTCGGGCGGGGTTTTTTTGGTCACCTATAAAATCCTTCCGGTTTTTATAGATTCCCGCTTTACCCCGTGATTAATTGAAGTTTTTATTTCAACATTAAACCGAGAAAAGTTTAAAAAACAGTTATCCCCAAAAACTCAACTCATAATCAACCCCATTTATAACTTTTTCACACCCTCGGAAAAGCCTTTAAACAAGTGCTTTTTTAACATTTTCAACAGATTATTCAACAGAATTAACCGGTTTTACACGATTTTTTGTTAAAAAGCCGCCTTTTTGGGGGTAATTTTTTTCAACGGGAATACTTTTCAACAATGAACGGAATATTAGATTTACCGCAGCCAAAATTTCCTTTAAATTCGTTGGGGGTATTTCTACGGTCTGTATAATTTCATTATTTTCAAAAAATTAATTTAGCTAACAAGTGAAGATATAATTGTAAAATTACTAAAAATTGGAATTATTATAACAAAAACAAGGCACTTTTTCACATTTTCCACTGACTTTTCCACAATTATAATTAACTTTCCATTTTGTAATAATTAAAAACGAGATTTTCAACAGAGAATAGTTAAAAATTAATAAAAGATTTAAATAATTTTGTATATAATGTACAGTTTATTGAGTTTTTTGGACGATTATTTCTGCTTGAAAAAAATTGTCGTTTGTGGTATAATTTATATAGAAATTCTTTGCTTATAGGGCGGTTTTTTATTATTTAATATGTAGAATGGTGGAAATGTAATGAATCCTCAATTGACCTCATTGTCTGACATTTACAGATGCGTAGTTGATAACTGCGTTAACGAATACGATATCTCCGGAGCGGCGAGAGAGCTTTGGCTGGATCCGTTGGTTCCCGTAAAAATGGAAGGGAATACCTTTATTCTTGCTACCAATCTCGAATTCAAAAAAGATACTCTGACTTCGCTTTATCTGCCTTATATTGAGGAGCAGCTTAAGGTTATACTCGGAGTTCCGATGAAAGCGGAGATAGTTGTAGATGAGAATATTACCGCGCAAAGATCGCCGATAACCGAGATAATTAATAATGATGCCACAGGTAAAAGCGCGGTACCCTCGGTTCCCATTGATAAGAAGATCACCTATACTTTCGATAACTTCATCGTAGGACCGTCGAATAATCTGGCTTTCGCAGCCGCAAAGGCGGTCGCAAAAAAGCAGCATGAAAAATACAATCCGCTGTTTATTTACGGAGATTCGGGTCTGGGAAAGACTCACCTGCTTTCCGCTATTCAGTTTGAAATGCAGAATAACTTCCCCGGAATAAATATTATCTACACTCCCGCGGAGACCTTTACAAACGAGTTTCTGCACTCGATCTCCACAAACAACGTCGAGAAATTCGACGAGAAATACAGAAATACCGACGCTCTGCTGATCGACGATATCCAGTTTATCGCCGGAAAGGATCAGACGGAGGAAAAGTTCTTCCATATATTCAATGAGCTTTATAATCAAAATAAGGTGATAGTTCTCACCTCGGATAGACCGGCAAAGGAGATCAAATCCATTTCCGACCGTCTGAGAACACGCTTCAGCTCGGGACTTATCGCCGACGTAAAGCCGCCGGAATATGAGACAAGACTCGCAATCATTCAGAGAAAAGCCGAACTGCTGCGCTTTAACATTCCCGAGGACGTTATTGATTATATCGCGACTAAGCTCAAATCCAACATCCGTCAGATTGAGGGAGTTGTGACTAAGCTGAACGCTCTGTATATGGTTTCCCAGGTGAAGCCCACCATCGCGGTCGCTCAGAACGTTATCAAGGATATAGTCACCGATCATCAGCCTATTCCCGTTACCGTTGATAAAATTGTCAGCGAGGTCGGAAAGATATACAATATCGAACCCGAAGAAATGCGCTCGCAGCGCCGAACCGCGAATATTTCCCAGGCGCGCAAGGTCGCAATTTATGTTATCCAGGACGTTACGGGGCTTCCCTACGAGTCGATAGGTCAGGAATTCAACGGCCGCGATCATTCTACCGTAGTCTACGCGATAAAGTCCGTAAAGGAAGAAATGGAACGCGACAGCGGCTTCCGCTCGATTGTCGAGGATATCATTAAAAATATCAAGACCAATCAGTGATCTTGCCTTAAAAATCAACTTTTCTTTCAACGTTAATTCACAAATTCCGAAACAAAAAATTCTTTTCAACTTTTTCGGTTTTTTTAAACGTTGCGAGGTTAAAAATATTAAGGGCTTGAACGCTTTTGTAGTAAGGGTTTAGGAAGTTTTCCATAGTTTAAACAGCCCTTATTATTATGATTATAAATAAAATAAATTATATTGATTGATTTTTCAATTGATTTTAATTCCAGCGAAAGGAGAATTTCAATTATGAAATTCAGCTGCGCAAGAGACGCTATTCTAAATGCCGTTATGACGACCTCAAAGGCTGCGTCTTCCAAGTCTACTATTGCGGCTTTGGAGGGACTGCTTTTAGAGCTTGAAAACAACGTTCTCACCATTACCGGATATAATCTCGAAATAGGGATCCGAACCGAGCTTCCGGTTGAAAACGGAGTAAACGGCGGAACTGTTATAAACGCGAGAATGCTCTCCGATATTATAAGAAAGATGCCGTCCGGCGTTCTGAACTTTGATATTGAAGACTCCAAATCCGCGAGAATTTATATAGGTTCTACGGAAATGTCGGTTATGTGCATGAGAGCCGACGAATATCCGCCCGTTCCCCAGACAAGCATCGAAAACGGATTTAAAATGCCGCAAAAGCTGCTTAAAAGCATGATAGTTCAGACAAAGTATGCCTGTGCGGTCACCGATACAAAGCCTGCACTTACCGGATGTTTGTTTGAGATTGAGAATAAAATCCTCAATGTCGTTGCGGTGGACGGTATCAGAATCGCGCTTCGCTGCGAACCGATGGACTATGAGAATACCAAGTTCATCGTTCCCGCAAAAACGCTGGAAGAGCTTATTCATTTACTTTCCGACGAAAATAATAAGAATGTTACGATCAGTATAGATAAAAATCAGATTTCCTTTGAAATCGACAACTATACAATGATATCCCGCCTGATAAACGGCGACTTTATGGAATACAAGAGACATCTCCAGTGTGAAGAGACAATCACAGCTGAGATCAAGTGCCGCGAGATCATCGAGGTTCTCGACCGTGCGATGCTGTTTATCAACGAGAAAAACAAATCTCCCGTCCGCTGCGAATTCAACGGGGATTCTCTGACAATCAGCTGTTCGACTACTTTGGGTAGAATAAACGACAAAATTAACATAAAGTATAACGGCGAACCTATCGCGATAGGCTTTAACGCGAAATTTTTACTTGACGCGTTCAAAGCGGCAGACTGCGACTGTGTCAAGGTAATTCTCACAGCTTCGGCGGTATCGCCTGTAATAATAGTACCTATGCAAGGGAAGGAATTCACATTTTTCCTGCTTCCCATGCGCTTAAAATAATTAGTTAAGGATGGTTTATATGGAAGAAATCAGAATTTTAACACCTTTTATCAAGCTGGATCAGCTGGTGAAGTTTGCGGGACTTTCCGAAACGGGAGCTAAAGCGAAGATATTGATCGATCTGGGCGAATTTAACGTAAACGGCGAATGCTGCACCAAGCGCGGCAAGAAAATAAAGCCCGGCGACGTTATCGAATTCAAAAACAAAAAATACAAGGTGATCTACGACGAGGAAGCCGCAGCTGCTGTCGAGGCTGAAAAAGCCGCACAAAATCCCGAAGAATAATGTATATTACCAAGATCATTATACAGAATTTTCGCAATATCGGCGAAGCGGAGCTTTGCTTTGATAAAAATCTGAATATTTTCGTCGGACGCAATGCCCAAGGAAAAACCAATCTCTGCGAAGCGATTTCGGTTTGCTTAGGGTCGAGCTTCCGACGAGTTCGTTTTTCACAGTATATTCCCGCTGAAAACCCTAAATCCGACGTTAAGATCAAGCTGTTTTTTATTGATGAAAATACAAATCGTGAAAATATCATAGATTATACAATTTGTAAAAATAATCTCGCAATTACCTACAACGGAATAAAAATGCGTGACGCCGCGGAATTGTACGGGGTTTTGAAATATGTCGTATTTATTCCCGAGCATCTCAATCTGATCAAGGGAGCGCCCGAGATACGGAGGGATTATCTCGACGACGTTGCGCTGATGCAGACGAAAACTCACCTTAAAAAGCTCTCGCGGTATAACAAGGGCTTGAAGCAACGCAACAATATTCTCGCGAACAGCAACGACAGCGCGCAGAATCTGAAAAATCTTCTCGCTCCCTGGAACGACGTGCTCGCTACAGAGGGGATAAACGTTACCTACGGCAGGCTGAAATATTTTTCGTTTCTGAAAAAGTGCGCCGCGGCGATCTATTCCGACCTCACAAACGGCGCGGAGACTCTCGGAATGGAATATCTCAGCTCTGTTTTTAAGACGGAACGTATAAATTTTGATAATATTGACGATTTGTATAAAAAATATATTCACACTCTGGAGAAAAACATCGGCGCGGAAATGAAGCTGCGGTATACGCTCTCGGGAATTCACCGCGACGATATCAATTTTTTTATAAACGGAATGCAGGCGCGGGATTTTGCTTCACAGGGGCAGCTCAGAAGCGCCGCGTTGGCACTTAAGCTCTCGGAGGCGGAGATTATCCGTCAGAAAAATAAAACCAATCCTGTGGTTATTCTCGACGATATTTTAAGCGAGCTGGATTCCGTTCGTCGGGAGTATATTCTTCACCATATTGAAAAATCACAGGTATTTATTACTAGCTGTAATTTAGATGATCTGTCTTCCCTCAAAAACGGAAAGGCGTGGAAGGCGGAGGCGGGCAAATTTACAGAGATCTAGGGAGGATTTTATGTTCTTATATTTGGGCGGCGATGTTACCGTCAGATCAAATGAGGTCGTTGGGATATTCGATATAGAGGAATGCTCCGTTTCACGAACGACCGCGAATTTTCTTAATTCCTCACAAAAAAACGGAAAGATCGTGAATGTCTCGGAGGAAATGCCCAAGAGCTTTATCGTCACTCAAAATAAAACTTATATATCGAATGTTTCATGTCATACGATAAATAAAAGAGGAAAAATTTAGAGCGTGTTCATTTTGGAACACGCTTTCCTTTTTTCGATAAAAAATTTGCTAAAATGAGGCAAAAAATGCTTAAAATGCTTGCAATTATCGCAAATTTATGGTATACTATATATAATATATGGGATTTCAGAATGTGAGGATATAAAAATTTCAGGGAGGACTTTATGGCTGAGGATGAAAAGGTAATAGATAATAACTACGGCGCGGACGATATACAGACCCTTAAAGGCTTAGAGCCTGTAAGAAAACGTCCCGGAATGTATATAGGCTCTACCGGTGAGAGCGGACTTCATCATCTCGTTTACGAAATTGTTGACAACGCCGTTGACGAGGCGCTGGCGGGATATTGCACCGAGATAGACGTGTCTATTCTCCCCGGAGATATCATTCGAGTTATAGATAACGGGCGCGGTATTCCTACGGGAATAAACCACGCCGAGGGGATCTCGGCTACTACGCTGGTATTTACCGTGCTGCACGCGGGCGGTAAGTTCGGCGGCGGCGGATATAAGGTCTCGGGAGGACTTCACGGCGTCGGAGCTTCCGTTGTAAACGCGCTTTCCGAGTGGCTGGAGGTCGAAGTCCACGACGGAAAGAACGTACATTTTCAGCATTTCGACCGCGGAGAATATTCCGAGCCTATAAAAATCACCGGCACCACCGATCACACGGGAACGCAGGTTACCTTCAAGCCCGACGGAGAGATATTCCATACCACCGTTTTCAGCTATGAAACGCTTAACGAGCGTATGCGCGAGAAAGCGTTCTTAAACGGCGGACTTAAAATAAATCTTCACGACCTGCGCGACGAGAATAACATTGTTGAAGAGACCATGCAGTATGAGGGCGGAATCGCGTCCTATATCGACTGGCTCAACAAAAAGCGCGGCGCGGAGGTTCTCCACCCGGATATCATCTATTTAAACGGCAAGGTGGACGATATTCTTGTGGAAATTGCGTTCCAGTATACTACCGATTTCAACAGCGAGGTACTGAGGAGCTTTGCAAACGATATCCACACCGGCGAGGGCGGTATGCACGAAAACGGCTTTAAGCGTGCTCTCAGCAAGGTAGTAAACGACTTCGCAAAATCATTTAAGGAACAGCAGGAGAAAAATAAGGTAAAGAAAAAGTCCGCGAAAAAGGACGACGACAAGGAATTCACGGGATACAGCGGCGAGGCTATCCGCGAGGCGATAAACGCGATCATCTCGGTAAAGCTCCCCGAGTGCGAATTTGAGGGACAGACCAAGGGCAAGCTCGGAAATCCCGAGGTCCAGCCGGCAGTCTATAAGGTAATGACAGAGCAGCTGACCTATTATTTCGAGGAACACCCCGAGACCGCTCAGATCGTCGTAAACAAGGCGGCAAGCTCGCAGGCGGCGCGCGACGCTGCAAAAAAAGCAATGGAAGCCAAGCGCAAGTCCATTCTCGACAGCAACGGACTTCCCGGAAAACTGGCGGACTGCTCCGAAAACGACCCCGAGCATACCGAAATATATATCGTCGAGGGAGATTCGGCGGGCGGTTCTGCGAAAGAGGGTCGCGACAGGCGTTTTCAGGCGATACTTTCGCTCTGGGGCAAGATGCTCAACGTTGAGAAAGCGAGAGCGGACAAGGTCTACAACAACGACAAATTATTGCCCGTCGTTAAGGCGTTGGGAACGGGAATTGCCGAGGACTTCGACATTACCAAGCTGCGTTATGGCAGAGTTATTATAATGGCGGATGCCGATGTTGACGGACTTCATATAAGAACTCTGATGCTGACGTTCTTCTTCAGATTTATGAGACCGCTTTTGGAGAACGGGCACGTTTATATCGCGCAGCCGCCGCTGTTTAAAGTAGCGCGCGGGAAACAGGTGCGGTATGCGTTTTCGGACGAAGAGCGCGACAGATATATTGAAGAGCTGGGCGGCGACGGCGGAAAAACAGACGTTCAGCGGTATAAAGGCTTGGGTGAGATGGATCCCATTCAGCTGTGGGAAACTACGATGAATCCCGAGACAAGAACGATGCTGCGGGTATCCGTTGAGGACGCGGCAAAGGCGGACGAGATAATGACAATTCTCATGGGAGACAAGGTAGAGCCGCGCCGCGAGTTTATCGAGGCAAACGCCAAGCTCGTTGAGAATTTGGATATTTAAGATACTCTCGTTATTTAAGGAGTGATTACTATCAGCAGCAGCTTACTGCCCGATTTGAATAAAGAGCAGGCTTCAAAAAAAGCGGAGATCATAGCTCATTTTGACTATGACAATACCAACGACGAAATAGACGGCGCGATGAAAACATTTCAGCAGCGGTTCTCTTCCAAAAAGGGAAAGCTGGCGGTCATCGCTTACGGGTTGTTGGCAATAGCGGCGCTTGTTGGAATTATAATGAGCCCCACGACGGTGGTGCTGTATCTGGCGCTGGCGTTGTGTGCGGGGGGGTTGTTCTTCAGTCTTACCGAAAAAAAGCGTACCCGAAAAAAGATCATCGAGGCGCTTTCGGATATGAACCCCGAAACCTACCGCTGCACGATATTCCACAAAAAAATCGAGATAGAGACCATTATCAGACCCAAGGTAAACGAGCTGGAGCCAAAGGTCGACGAAGAACAGACCGAGACGGAAGCGGAGGAAGAAAAGATCACCCCTCTGAAATCGGTTTTTAAGTTTGGAGAGGATCTGCTTAATTTTTCCGAGAACGACGATTCGCTGCTGCTGATCTTCAACCGCAGGCAGATATACTGTTTTCCCAAGCGGTGTCTTACGGAGGAACAACAGGGCGTTGTGAGGGATTTTCTTACTAAGAAGCTAGAGGAAGAATAACATGATTGGCGAGATTTTTTCTCATCAGTCAAGGAGGACAAATGGATATTGATTTCAGCTTAGAAAAGCTCTATAATATTGATCTTGAAGATACGATGAAGAAGTCCTTCATCGAGTATTCTATGGCGGTCATCACTTCGAGAGCGCTGCCGGACGTGCGCGACGGCTTGAAGCCCGTTCACCGCAGGATCATTTACACAATGGACGAGGCGGCAAATACCTCGGACAAGCCCTTCCGCAAGTGCGCGTACACTGTCGGAGAGGTTCTGGGTAAATATCACCCGCACGGCGACGCTTCGGTTTACGACGCGTTGGTGCGTCTGGCGCAGACGTTCTCAATGCGCTATCCGCTTATCGACGGTCATGGAAACTTCGGTTCGATTGACGGCGATCCGCCTGCGGCTTACCGTTATACCGAGGCAAGGCTCGCTCGAATTTCCAACGAGATGACCGCGGATATCAACAAGAGAGTTGTTGATTTTCAGACCAACTATGACGATAAGCTGTTAGAGCCTAAGGTTCTGCCGTCGCGCTTCCCGAATCTTCTGGTGAACGGCTCAAACGGTATCGCCGTAGGTATGGCGACGAATATTCCCCCGCACAATCTTAATGAGATCGTCGACGCGCTGCTGCTTATGATCGACAACCCCGAGGCTACCATCGAGGACGTTATGGGCTGCGTTAAGGGCCCCGATTTCCCGACGGGCGGCATTATCATGGGTTACAGCGGGATACGCTCGGCGTATTACACCGGCAGGGGCAAGATCATTCTCCGAGGAAAAGCCGAGATAGTTGAGGAAAGCAATCATACACGAATTATCGTAAGTGAAATACCATATATGGTAAATAAGGCGCGTATGCTCACCAATATAGGGGAACTTGTGCGCGACAAGAAGATAGACGGAATTTCAGTCATTCGCGATGAATCCGACAGAAACGGTATGCGTATCGTTCTGGAGCTGAAACGCGACGCCAACGCGAATGTGGTTCTCAATAAGCTGTATACCTACACGCAATTGCAGGATACCGTGGGCGTTATTATGATAGCGCTGGTTGACGGTCAGCCGAAGACGCTGACGCTGATGGAGATGTTGAAATACTACCTCGATCATCAGCTTGAGGTAGTCACCAGGCGCACAAAATACGATCTCGACAAGGCAAAAGAGCGCGAGCATATCCTCGAGGGCTTGCTGATTGCGGTAGACTTCATTGACGAGGTCATCTCGATTCTGAGAAACAGTAAGAATATTCCCGAGGGTAAAGAACGCCTGCTTGAGCGATTTAAGAACGTTGACGTTTCCAAAACGGGGCTTTTCGGTGCGGCGACATATTCTCTCACCGAAGTCCAGGCGGACGCTATCGTTAAGATGACGCTCGGTTCTCTTACGGGAATGGAGCGCAGCAAGGTCGAGGACGAGCTTCTCGAAAAGCGCGAGCTTATAAAATCAATGGAGGAGCTGCTTTCCGACAACTCGAAGATGCTCCACCTTATCGGCGAGGAGCTTACCGCTATCAAGAAAAAGTACGGCGACGAGCGCAGAACTGCCATAGAGCCGGTAAGCGGCGAGGTGGATATCGAGGACCTTATCCCCGAGGAGGACTGCGTAGTTACCTTTACGAATATGGGCTACATCAAGCGTCAGCCCGCGGAGGTCTACAATATCCAGAGGCGCGGCGGACGCGGCGTTTCGGGAATGAAGCAGCGCGACGAGGATTTTGTGGACAGTATGTT
>JAFLUD010000149.1 GCA_022508965.1 Oscillospiraceae bacterium | reverse complement strand
GCTTTTTTCGCGAATTTTTTTCTTTCCCCCTTTCCCCGAAGGGTTTTCCCCCCGCTCCCGCGTCTACAAGCCGCAAACAGTAACAAAATACTGTTACCAACAACAATCCCGCGACGAGGGGCATTAAGTTCCCAAAAAACTATTTATTTCTCGGTGAACTCCACATCAACCGCCCCGTCGTCGTTGCTTGACGAATCATCGGAGGAAGCAGAAGCGTCCGCGGCGTTGGGGTCGCCACTCGAGGCATTGCCTCCCTCCTGCTGGTACACCTTTCCCGCTACCTCGTAGAACGCGGTCTGAAGCTCCTCTTTGGCTTTCTTGATAGCCTCGGTGTCGGTGCCCTTGAGCGCCTCTTCGAGGGCTGCGAGCTTCGGCTCTACCTTGTCCTTGTCCTCCTGGGAAACCTTGTCGCCGAAGTCGGTCATGGACTTTCTTATCTGGTAGACCATGCTGTCTGCCTCGTTGCGAACGTCCGCTTCCTCGCGGCGCTTCTTGTCCTCGGCAGCAAACGCTTCCGCTTCCTTGACAGCCTTGTCGATGTCGTCCTTGCTCATGTTGGTGGAAGCGGTGATGGAGATGTGCTGCTCCTTGCCGGTTCCGAGGTCCTTAGCGGTAACGTTTACAATACCGTTGCTGTCAATATCGAACTTGACTTCGATCTGAGGAACTCCTCTGGGCGCGGGAGCGATGCCGTCCAGACGGAAATTGCCTATGGACTTGTTGTCCTTAGCCATCTCGCGCTCGCCCTGAAGAACGTTTACGTCAACCGACGGCTGATTGTCGGCATAGGTCGTGAATACCTGCGCCTTCTGGCAGGGGATTGTGGTGTTGCGCTCGATCATCTTGGTGCAAACGCCGCCCGCCGTTTCGATGCCCAGCGACAGCGGAGTTACGTCCAAAAGCACGATGCTCTGCACTTCCTTATTGAGAACGCCGCCCTGGATAGACGCGCCGATAGCAACGCACTCGTCGGGGTTGATTCCCTTGAACGGGTCTTTTCCGAGGAAGCCTTTTACTGCGTCCTGAACAGCGGGGATTCTCGTAGAACCGCCCACCAGCAGTATTTTGTGGATCTCGTTCTTATCGAGACCCGAATCCGCGATCGCCTGCTTCAGCGGACCCATAGTCGCTTCAACCAAGTCTGCGGTAAGCTCGTTGAACTTCGCTCTAGTGAGGGTAACGTTCAGGTGGCGCGGACCGTTCGCGTCGGCGGTGATATACGGTATGGAAACGTTCACCTGCGTGGAGTTGGAAAGCGCGATCTTCGCCTTTTCCGCCTCGTCCTTAAGACGCTGCATAGCGAACTTGTCGGTCGCAAGGTCGATCCCGTCGGATTTCTTAAACTCGTCCTTGAGGAATTCTATGATCCTCTGGTCGAAGTCGTCGCCGCCCAGGTGGTTGTTACCCGCGGTCGCCAATACCTGCTGAACGCCGTCGCCGATGTCGATTACCGAAACGTCGAACGTACCGCCGCCGAGGTCATAGACCACAATGTTCTGATCCTCTTCCTTGTCGATTCCGTAAGCGAGCGCCGCGGCTGTCGGCTCGTTGATGATTCTGTGAACGTTAAGACCCGCGATCTGACCCGCGTCCTTGGTAGCCTGTCTCTGAGAGTCGGTGAAATACGCGGGAACTGTGATTACAGCGTCGCTTACCGTCTCGCCGAGGTAGCTTTCCGCGTCTCTTTTCAGCTTCTGCAAAATCATCGCCGAGATCTCCTGCGGAGTATACTTCTTCCCGTCGATGTCGACCTTATGGTCGGAACCCATGTGTCTCTTGATAGAGATGACCGTCTTGTCGGGGTTCTGGACTGCCTGGTTCTTTGCCAGCTGACCCACAAGTCTCTCGCCGTCCTTTGTGAACGCCACTACCGACGGCGTTGTTCTGCTGCCCTCGGAATTGGTGATTACGACAGGCTCGCCGCCCTCGATAACCGATACGCAGCTGTTAGTCGTACCCAAGTCGATACCAATAATTTTTCCCATAATCTATTTCCTCCATAAATATATTGTACTATATTCCAAACTGCATTTCACTGCAATTTTTGACGTGTTTTTGCGGGGAACGCTTTGTTCCTTTTGCGGGAACACAGCGTTCTTTTGGGGGGAACGCTGTGTTCCCTGTTGGGGTTTGTGTCGCTTCCCTTGTTGGGGTTGGGTGGATTGCTTGCCATACTTTAAAATTGTCAAGTTACACGTTGACGACGGGTTGCGGGGGAACACCCTTCGGGAGCGGGGGGAGTAATAAAATCCGACAAAAAGCGGACATCCCCCCGCTCCCTAC
>JAFLUD010000148.1 GCA_022508965.1 Oscillospiraceae bacterium | reverse complement strand
CGGTGAAACCGCAAAACCGCTGACGCTGGGCGTCAGCGAATTCGCGACGCGAATTGCGGGCAACCCGCAGCCGTGACGAATCCGCCCCGTAGGGGTGGGTGAGGAGCGGCTCTCCGAGCGCGGTCATATTCCACAGGCAGGAGGAGCGGGATGTCGTTCTCATCGGATATAAAAAAGGAGCTTTGCGTTGTCCGCGAGCTGAAAATAAACGAGATGACCGCAATGCTCTACGGGCTGTTTTTCGCGGGGAAGACCATTAACGGAAAGCCCGTTGTCCAGACGGAGAACGCCGACCTTATCGCGGCGGCAAGAACGCTTTCGGAGAACGTGTTCCCGAAAGAACGGTGCACGCTCACTAAGCTCGTGAAAAACGGAAGCTCGCTGTATACGTTTGAGATAAAATCGCAGGCGGTGGGAGCGAGGTTCGGGGATTTTTCGAGCGTGAACGCCGAGATCATTTCGGGGAACGATTCCGACAGCAGCGCTTTCCTGCGCGGAGTGTTCGTTTCCTGCGGCAGTGTTACCGATCCGAACAAGGAGTATCATCTGGAAATGGTGCTCCCCGAAAACGGGCGTTCGGAGACGCTTTGCGGGTTTATTTCCGAGCATGGAGTTCCGATAAAGACAACGGTTCGCAACAAAAACACCGTTTTGTACCTTAAAACCAGCGAGCTTATAGAAGATCTTCTCACATATATAGGCGCGGGGCGGGGCGCTCTCGAAATAATGCAGGTGAAGATCGAAAAGGATATCAGAAACCGCGCAAACCGCAGCGTAAACTGCGACAGCGCGAATCTCGATAAAACCGTTGCGGCAAGCGAAAAAAGCCGCCGCGATATCGAGTTTATCATCGAGAGGATAGGGCTTTCGGGGCTTTCTCCGGAGCTTCGGGAGACTGCTTGGCTGCGGCTGGACAACCCCGAAAGCTCGCTTTCGGAGCTTTGCGGTATGCACAGCTTGGAGATCTCCAGAAGCGGACTTAATCACAGGCTTAAAAAAATATCACAGATTGCAGAGGAATTGCGGAAAAATGAGGCTTAAGGCATTGAAAGCGGCTTTTCCCAAAACAATACCGATCATGACGGGATTTTTGTTTCTGGGGGCGGCTTACGGAATTTACGCGCGTACTTCGGGGCTTCCCGCGCAAACGCCCATCATAATGGCATTATTGGTGTTTGCGGGGTCGATGGAGTTCGTCGCGGTGGATATGCTGTGCTTGCCGTTCGATCCGCTGAACGCGTTTATCATGGCGCTTATGGTGAACGCGCGGCATTTGTTCTACGGAATTTCAATGCTGGGTAAATACAAAAAGCTCGGCGCAAAGCGGTGGTATCTGATCTTCGGGCTGTGCGACGAGAGCTTCTCGATAAACTGCACGGCGGAAGTTCCCGAGGATGTTGACAGCGGCTGGTTTTATTTCTGGGTGACGATCCTCAATCAGATATACTGGGTCACGGGGGCGACCGTTGGGTCGCTGGCTGGTTCCTTTATAAAAGTGGAGCTTCCGGGGCTGGAGTTCGTTATGACGGCTCTGCTGGTGGTGATTTTCCTTGACAACTGGCTTAAGGAGAAATCCCATTCCTCGTCGGTGATCGGGTTGGCTTCGGCGTTTCTTTGTCTGCTGTTTTTCGGCAGCGAGAGCTTCATTATCCCGTCCATGGCGGTTATCATACTTATTCTTACTCTGTTCAGAGGAAAAATCGAAAAGGCGGCAAGCAAATGACAGCAATTCAGACAGCAATTATGATAGGCGCGGTGGTTTTGGGGACCATGCTCACGCGGTTTACGCCGTTTTTGGTGTTCGGCGGGGAAAAGCCCGTTCCGAAATACGTCGGCTATCTCGGAAAAGCGCTGCCGGGCGCAGCTCTGGGGCTGCTGGTTATTTACAGCTTCAAGAACGTGGACGTGCTGGTCGGCAGTCACGGGCTGCCGGAGCTTATCGCGCTGGTCCTTATTGTCCTCCTGCACGTCTGGAAGCGCAATATGCTCCTCTCCATCGCCGCCGGCACGGGAGCGTATATGCTGCTTGTGAACTTTGTTTTCACGGGCGCGTCGGGCGTGTGAGGGTATGGAATTTGTATAACTTTGTGTAATATTATTGGGGAATATTACGGATTTAAGGACACGCGATGTTTACTATAAGTTATTTTTATAGGAAAATATACTGCTTGTTTTTTAAGGGAGAACTGCCCGCAGGATTTGGTTATGTCAGCGGGTAAGCTGACGACGGTGTGCGAGGGGACAACCCTTCGGGAGCGGGGGGAGCAATAAAATCCGACAAAAAGCGGACATCCCCCCG
>JAFLUD010000147.1 GCA_022508965.1 Oscillospiraceae bacterium | reverse complement strand
GTCAAAGACACACGCCCCTCAAACGTGCCTGTCTGCCTATTCCAGCACACTCGCATTTAACGACTTTATTATTATATCACATTCGTGCGGGTTTGTCAAGGGTTTTTTTGAAAATTTTTTGGGAGCGTGAAAAACCCCCGCTCGCGGGGAGCGGGGGTGGGGGTCAGGTGCCGTTTATGTCTTTTTCGAGGTCGACGAGATGTGCGTAGTCGTAGGTTTTGCCTTTGTAGGTGACTTTTATATTTTTGACCCCAAAAAAAATTTCGGAGTCAATAGTGGTCACGCTGTCGGGGATAACTATGCTTGTAAGGCTTGTGCAATCCTCGAAAGCCCTATTGACAAATGTGGTCACGCCGTTGCCAAGATTTACGCTCGCAAGACTTTTGCAATTTGCGAAAGCGTAGGCGTAAACAGTTGTCACGCTGTCGGGTAAATCTATGCTTGTTAAGCTTATGCAATTGTAGAAGGCATGATGACCAATCTTGGCAACGCCGTTGCCGAAATTTACGCCTTCAAGGCTGGAGCAGTTCTGGAAAGCACCGTCGCCAATCGTCGTCACGCTGTCGGGGATCGTTATTGTATCTGTAAGGCTTGAGCAGCCATTGAAAGCATAGTTGCCAATCCCAGTCACGCTATCCGGGATAACTATACTTTCAAGGTTTTGGCAATTGCTGAAAGCACTATGGTCAATCTTGGTCACGCTGTTGCCGAGTTTTACGCTTGTAACGTTTTTATTATTTGAAAAACCTGCGACTTCAAGCACGGGAGCGCCGTCTATCTCGGCGGGAATAACCACTTCTGCGGCGGAGCCTTTGTATTTCGTGATCTTATATCCCGTTCTGTCCGAATTCGGCATATACACAAAATCATCGGTTTCCCCTGCCGTCAGGTTTTCGATGGGTTTTCTCGGCTCTGACGTTTCCTCGGAGCTGCTCGATTCTTCGTTGGAAGAAGTCGAAGAGTCTTCGGAGGTTTCGTCGGCTTTGTCTTTATCCTCGTTCTTGTCCTTGTCCGCTTTGTCGGAGGTGGATTTGTCTTTGTCGGACTTGGAGTAGGGTATCTCGTTGTTGTCGCTGCACGCTGTTACTGTCAGTGCCGTTACAGCGCACATTAAGATCGCAAGTATCTTTTTCATTTGCTTTCGTCCTTTCGGTTTTTGGGGGGAAATATTCCCCATAAATAATTATATATAATATCCCTAGCTTGTGTCAAGGGTTTTTGCGACAAATATTCCCAAAAAGAAAATGGACATTTTGTGAATTTTGCAAAAATATAGGGGGGACAAGACCCCCTCGTTTATAGCGGTGTGTAGAAAAGCTGCGAATAATAGGTGCCGTAGCCGGTGGATACGCTGTAAAAGCCTACGCCCATGTATTCGTATTTTTCGGAGAGAATGTTTTCGCGGTGTCCGGGGCTGTTCATCCACGCTTTGACCGCCTGCTCGGGGGTCTTGTACTGCACCGCGAGGTTTTCGCCGACGGCTCTGTAAGAAAGCCCGTTTTCCTTAAAGATCGTGAAACAGCTGCTGCCGTCGGGGCGCGTGTGTCCGTAGGAAACGGTGTTTTCCCAGGCGCGGACGTTCGCAAGCTCGGTGAGCTTATCCATTTTCTTGAACCTCGGCAGCCCCGCTTTTTCGCGCTCTTTATTCGTCAGCTCGAATACCTCGTTCGCAAACGCGATCTCGCGCTCGAGCTGCGCGCGCTGTCCGTAGCCGCCGATCGTCTCGGGAACGGATTCTTCGGGTTCGCTGCTTGTGGTTGTGGATGTGGATTTGCTCGACTTGGTCGTGGTTGTTGTTGAAGAGCTGCTCGTCGTTGTCGAGGAAGAAGAGCTGCTTGTTGTGGTTGTTGTGGAAACGCTCGACGATTCGGGCGGGGTCATCTCCTTTGGTTCGGAGGTGGTGGTTGTGGAACTGCTTGTTGTAGTTGTGGAACTCGTTGTCGCGGTGGTTGTTGTGCTGCTGCTTGAAGCGGTTGAAGATGTTGTCGTCGAGGAGCTTTCGGGCGTTGATACGCTGCCCGTTACCTCCGGCTCGGAGGGTTTATTCTCATTGCAGCCGGAGATTCCCAACAAAACAAATGCCGCAAGGGCAACGGATAATGCTCTTAAATTCTTCACAAAATCACCTCTTTTTATATTATAACACAGCGGCGTCGCGCCGCTTTTACTCCCAATATTATGTGGAACTTTTTTCACGTTAACTGCTGTACGGCTGCCCCGTTGCTAATATTATACCATATCCGCAGGATGTGGTATAATTGCCCGATACGCGCGGAGCAAATCGAAGATTTGCGTATGCGCGAGG
>JAFLUD010000146.1 GCA_022508965.1 Oscillospiraceae bacterium | reverse complement strand
AGAACAAGGATTGTTCTACAAAAGTAAAAAGGAGGTCATCAGTATGATGCAAGCGGGTAGTATGAAAGCGTTTATGGGAGCATCGACAAATTTAAAATTGGTAAACACTCCCATGAAAGTTTTCAAGGAAGCAGAAGCTCGCGGCGACACAGAGGTCATGAAGCGCGCTATGGGTTATGTTACGGATTTCGAAGGAAATGCCCGGAAAGACGCTGACAAACTCGGTAAGGAAACCGTTAAGGAAACAAGAGAAGCGCGCAAACAACAGGAGATCGAACGTGAGCAGGCTATCGCAAAAGCTCGTCAGAAGAACAAGATCGAGCGCGAACAAGCTCTTAACGGTGCAGAAAAGCCTACTGTCGAGCCTACCGAGACCGCAGACGAAACAACCGCTGACAAGAAAGCAAATGACAGCGTTGAGCTCAGTGACAGCGGTAAGGCTGCGATTGCCGAACAGAGGCTGCTGTCGGGCGAGGTCGATATGCTTGTTCAGGACGCTGTTGCCAAGATCTATTTTGGCAGCGCAAAGGCACAGCCGCTTGAACAACCGCAGCCTGTTGTAATGGTCGTCAGTGTTTAAAAATTCCTGCTGCCTTACAACACATTCCGGAGCCGACAAATGCCAAGCCGCTTTGCCGGCTCTTTTTATTATGTGCTGCATACAAGAAAGCCCTAAAAAAACGCGATTTTAGAGGAAGGGCTTTTTGGTCGTGCCTGATTCCTCTGATCCGTTTTGGATTGGAGGGATTTTTTGCGTTGGAGTATTATTCACACGTCGCTGCTTATTATTTGCGGCGAATACTTACAAGTCATATAATCATATTTACAATAATATATGTGATAGAAGTAATAATGCTGCTGCCTGCCCCCCCTCAAAATGTTTTTGAGGGGGCGTTTTTTGTTCAGAAGGAGATGTTAAATTTTTCTTCCGAAAATGCTTATAAACTGGTTTCATAGCGAGGTATGCGTCCTTTACACCATAATCGAGGCGGACGTTCCTCGCTCTGTTTTCATTCATCAAGACCGTATACTACTTCCTTGCGTTGAACCTGTTTTTGCTTTCGCATAAAATTCGTCCTTTTATGTTTGAAACGGTTCTGGGGAATGCCTAGTAGTTTAGGGGTATTTGTTTTAGGGTGTAGGGTTCCCTAAAACAATTTTGAGGGGGTACCTCCTCAAAATGGAAGAAAGTGGCAAAGTATACGGCACTTTCTATGGCTTGCTGTTCAATCCAAAACTATAAGAATACATATTCCTTAATTTTAAGATTTTTGAGCGAAAAGGCGTACCCCCCTGATTTTTTCGGCTGCGGCGATCAGCAAAAACATTTACCCCCTTACAACTGTTCCAGTCAGTCGAGGTATGGTTTTTACCCCCTAATCAAACGTTTGTGCGTTTTAACAATCAAAGTTACCGCACACAAGATTTTTTGGTGATGTTAGACAAAATTAAAATCAATGGTTGTAAAAGTGGGGTGTGAGTGACCGGAATATATGAAAGGGCAAATTATCGGAGCAGCTTTCGCCGATCCGCTCCGAACCTCGCCAAAATAATTTTCCCTTTCACAAATTCAGCAGAAAGGGGGATAACCATTTGGATAATGTATTCGCGGAAATAAAAAGTATGCTGTCTATGCAGGAGGTGGCAAGGTTCTACGGTCTGGAAATGAACAGGGCGGGTATGGCTTGCTGTCCGTTTCACAACGACAAAAACCCTAGCCTAAAGATTTATGACGATCATTTCTATTGCTTCGGCTGCGGGGCTACGGGAGATCAGACGGGGCTTGTTGCAAAGCTATATGGGCTGCGGCAGATAGACGCGGCAAAAAAGATCGGCGCGGACTTTGGGCTGGGGCTGTTTGACAGAGGTATCGCCGTACCTATAAAAATGGCACCCAATCCAAAGTATGAAATGCAAAAGTGGCTCGGTGAGGCTAGGCAAACCATACAGGAGTATCTGACTACACTCTATAAATGGCACAGGGACTACGCTCCGCAAAATCCAACGGAGCAGCTTCACCCGCTGTTTGTCGAGAGCCTGCACAAAATGGACTATATGGAATATATCTTAAGTATCGTCACGCGCGGAACAGAGGACGAGAAGCGTGAGCTCTATGAGAATGTCAAAGCGGATATTGAGAAAATCCAAAAGCAGCTCGATAGCCTTGCTATGGAAAATCAGCAGAGAATGCGCCGCGCTATTTAATAAGGAGGACGTCAAAATGATTTACGATAACGAAACGTGCTGTTTTCTGCACATCGTAAAAAACGTGTTGAGATCGGAGGATTATTATTTGCTCCCTGTCAAGGAGTATAACGATATTCAACCCGAAAAGTGTTTTATGGGGTACTATGATGAGAATTACATCTACCTCGTTCCCA
>JAFLUD010000145.1 GCA_022508965.1 Oscillospiraceae bacterium | reverse complement strand
GATGTATTTCAAGGAGTTTTTGGGCAAAGATGGCGGAAAAGATGCAAGCAAGACGTGTACAAAGCCGCAGGCGGTCTTTGTGCGGTGTTGCCTTATATCGGTTTTCCTTCGCAATAGCCCTCGCGGTAGCCGGAGATCATCACCTTTACCAGCGAATGACGGGGAAGCTCTTTGCCGAAAATTCTCACGGGGATATAGCTTTCGGTGAAGCCGTTTGAATACTCCGACGACTGCGACTTTTCTATAAGTACGGTGTGAATGCTGCCGCGCTGTGTTCCGAAAAACTCCATCTCAAGCTCCGCCGAGACGGCTGTGAGAATACGCACGCGCTCGTTTTTGATATCGGGCGGCACCTGCGGCATTTCGGCGGCGACGGTTCCCTCTCTTATTGAATAAGGAAAGACGTGTATCTTCGCAAAGCCTATCTCCTGCGCGAAGTCCAACGTTTCTAAAAATTCCTCGTCGGTCTCTTCGGGGAAGCCCACTATTATATCCGTTGTTATCGAGCAGCCGCGAAACGCTGCCCTCAGCTTGTCCGTTACCTGCTTGTACAGAGCGGTGTCGTAGCGGCGGTTCATTCTCTTTAACACCGAATCAGACCCGGACTGAAGCGAAAGGTGAAAATGCGGGCAGAGCTGCGGTATGCTTTTGAGCTTTGATATTTCCTCATCGGTGAGCATTTCGGGTTCCAATGAACTCAGGCGTATTCGCTCGACTCCCGACTTTGCCGCTGCCGCCGCCGCGTCGCCGAGCGTCAGACCAAGCTCCTGCCCGTAACAGCTGAGGTTTATTCCCGTAAGTACTATTTCCTTATGACCGTGGGAAACGCACAGCTTCGACTGCTCGGTTATTTTCTCGGGAGGCAGCGAGCGCACGCGTCCGCGCGCCGTGGGGATTATGCAATACGCGCAAAAGCGGTCGCAGCCGTCTTCGATCTTTATGAACGCGCGGGTGCGGTCCTCGTCGGGGATCGCCGCGCTTTCATCAAACTCTCGCGAGAGCGGCGATATCTTCACCGCCTTTACGCGGTTCTCCAAAAAATTCCCGACAAGCGTGCTCAGGCTTCCTTTTTGGGAATTTCCCGTGATGATATCCGCGCCGTAATTCAAGCCCGCTTCCTCGGGATAGCTCTGCGGAAAGCACCCGCACAGCACCGTTACGCAATCGGGGTTCTCGCGCTTGCATCTGGACAGCGCGTGGCGCGTTTTGGACACCGCGACTCCCGTTACCGCGCAGGAATTTATTATATATATGTCTGCCTTTTCTCCGTCGACGGCACGCTCGTAGCCGTTCTCGGAGAAGTCCCCGGCTATCGCCGCGCTCTCGCAGGAATTCAGCTTACAGCCCAGGGTTATTATCTCATAAGTCATTTCGGTTCCCCCTTTTTACTTTGCACCCCATATTATATACAAAAACAGCATTGGTTTTTTGTGCAAATTTGACAAGAACAATCTACCTTACTTTTATATTATACTGTAATTCTCCGAATTTTGCAATAAGCTATTGACTATTTTTGAATTTATTGCTATATTATTTTATGAGGAGCGGATAAACAGAAAAAAGAAAAAGAGAAGAGCGCTCCCGTAGAACAGAAAGGCGGAGATTTTATGAAAGAATGTAAGATCAAGCTGAATTCCATAGATGATGTCAAGGAGTTCAGCGGGCTGACCAACAGCTGCAAGTTCGACATCGATCTGCTTTCGGGCAGATACGCCGTGGACGCGAAGTCTATCATGGGTATCTTCAGTCTCGATCTGACTAAGACACTCGGACTCGTTATCCACGCAGACAACGAGGAGAGCCAAGATTTTCTCGACGATATCAAGAAATTTATTGCAGATTAAACAAAAATCACGGCTATTCCCCGAAAAACGCATTATTCCACTTGACAAATATTCGGAATGTGTGTAAAATTATCAACGTAGGACAGACAACATGGGGATGCACTCCCCAACGACGAAAGGAAGGTTTATTATGACAACCGCTAAGATCCGTATTAACGCTATCAACGACGTTAAGAATTTTGTTTCTATCGTTACCGGCTGCGACTATGATGTAGATATCATCAGCGGCAGATACGCTATCGACGCTAAGTCTATCATGGGTATCTTCAGCCTCGATCTCTCCAAGGACCTCGAGCTTAAGATCCACAGCGATGACTGCGGAGATTTCCTCGATGAGATCAAGGATTTCATTGTAGGCTAAACTCTTATTAACACACCAAAAAACATAAGCGGGGCGGTAATAATCGCTCCGTTTTTTTGTTTTTGGAAACGTTGTGTTGCTTGTTGGGGTTGGGTCGCTTCCCTTGTTCGGGGACTTTGTGTTGCTCTTGAGGGTTGTGTTGATTACTCGCCATATTTTGTTCCTGCCAAGTTACACGCTGACGACGGTGTGCGGGGGAACACCCTTCGGGAGCGGGGGGAGAAATAAAATCCGACAAAAAGCGGACATCCCCCCGCTCCCTACGGGTTTTCCCCCGC
>JAFLUD010000144.1 GCA_022508965.1 Oscillospiraceae bacterium | reverse complement strand
AGAGGTTTCAGCGAAAGCGGGGGACTGGTCCCTACGAAACCCGGCAACCTGTCAGTGTAAAGTTGACAGTGTAAAGCGGAAAGCCAAAAGAATCAAACGCTCCAAAAACGATTTGAGGTGTATTGGTTTTTGAGAATACTTTCCACTGTCCACTTTCAACTGTCAACTGACAAGGTGCTACTTCCTGCGGGGGGCGAAAGCCTTGCCGAGAGATGAGGAGTGGACAGAATAATTACTGCTCGCTCCTTTAAAAAGAGCGAGCATTTTGTTGCTGAAAACAAGCAAGATTTAGAAAGGAAAAATGCAATGAACACAAAGAAACTGTTTACCTCCGAGAGCGTGACCGAGGGTCATCCCGACAAGATCTGCGACAACATTTCCGACGCAGTTCTGGACGCTATTTTAGAGCAGGATCCCATGGGACGAGTTGCCTGCGAGACCACCACTACCACGGGTATGGTAATGGTAATGGGCGAGATCACCACCACGGCAAACGTCGACATTCCCGCGATAGTTCGCAAGACAGTCCGCGAGATCGGCTACACCAGCAGCGAATACGGCTTTGACGCGGATTCCTGCGCGGTTTTCACCACCATCGACAAGCAGTCCCCCGATATCGCAATGGGCGTAAACAACGCGCTTGAAGGTCGCGATCAGAACCTCAATGACACAGGCGCGGGCGACCAGGGAATGATGTTCGGATTCGCCTGCTCGGAGACTCCCGAGCTTATGCCTATGCCGATAAGCCTGGCGCACAAGCTCTCCAAAAAGCTCACCGAAGTCCGCAAAAACGGAACTCTGCCCTACCTGCTGCCCGACGGCAAGACCCAGGTCACCGTGGAATACGACGGCAACAAGCCTGTGCGCGTGGACACCGTAGTAGTATCGTCGCAGCACCTCGCTTCCGCAACGCTCGAGCAGATCCGCGCGGACGTCATCGAAAAGGTGATCAAGACCACCGTTCCCTCAGAGCTTCTGGACGAGAACACCAAGTACTTCGTAAACCCCACGGGGCGTTTCGTAGTGGGCGGTCCGATGGGCGACAGCGGCCTTACGGGGCGCAAGATCATCGTTGATACATACGGCGGCTATTCGCGGCACGGCGGCGGAGCGTTCTCCGGCAAGGACCCGACAAAGGTAGACCGCTCGGCGGCGTACATGGCGCGCTATGTCACCAAGAATATCGTGGCGGCGGGTCTCGCAGAGCGCGCAGAGCTTCAGCTTGCCTACGCGATCGGCGTAGCGAAGCCGGTTTCCGTGATGGTTGACACGTTCGGGACGGGCAAGATCCCGGATGAGGAGATCGCGGCGGCTGTGGTCAAGGAGTTCGATCTGCGGCCGGCGGCTATCATCGAGACGCTGAAGCTCCGCAAGCCGCAGTATAAGGCGGTTGCCGCGTACGGGCACATGGGGCGCGAGGATCTCGATGTCGCTTGGGAGAAGACCGACAAGGCTGAGGCTCTCAAAAAGTACATCAAGTAAGCGGCTGTAAGGAATATTCGGGTTTTTGAATATTATTCGCGGATATTCAATGCGGAATTCCCGCTGAAATGACAGGAATATTTTGGGCGTTTTCGGGGGCGTATCGCCTCGGGAAACGCCCTTTTCCCGCTTTTGGGGGGATTTGGTAATTCTCTGTTCCGCGCAAAAAACGCCTTTTTGGGGGAAAAACGGGGTTTATTCAAAAAAATTAATAAGTGAGGCTCGCCGTTCCCCCAAAAAACATCAGTTATTTGCAGCGCTTTTACCCCGATCTTAACCGCATTTTACTCCCGCCCGCGCTTGACAAATACTGCCTTTTTTGGTATACTTTGATTAAGATATTCCGAGGGGGTGTTTTTGTGTTAAAGAAATTGTTTTGCGTGATAATTTGTGCTGCTATGCTTTGTGGTATTACAGGCTGTGGAGTAATAAAAATTAATTATGACAGTACTAGCAGCACTGATGATGTTAGATATTTTCCCAGCCGTGCCTCAAGAGAAATGTTCTATAGTATTCAGCGATATCTGAAAAAAGGTAACGCAGAGGCTTTAAGTGAGCTTTTTGCAGAAGACTATTCGACAAGCATTGATGAGGTGCAAGATGCATTAAACTTTATTGACGGAAAAATATTATCGTTTGATAAGGAAAGATTGCATACTGATGGCGGAAAAAAGCGAGAAGGCAAGTACACATACTATTCTTATGGAGGAAGCTTTTATGCAATTACCGACAACGGGAAACGATATCTAATAGATTTTGCTGGTTGTGTAGTTGACGACGAAACTCCCGGAAATGTCGGACTTGAACATATTCGTATATGGGATGACCCAAACGAAAATCCTAAGATAATACTTGGCTTTTAACAGACGACTAATTAATGTACTATTAAAAAGTCTTCAATTAATCCGGATTTACTCGTATGAAATGTTCCATCTACAATAAGTAAGGAGCTGATTATGCAAGGCTGTGCGGGCGGGATGAGCAAATTAGGTGATTCGGACGGGAGGAGGGACTTTCACTTATGAACAATAAAACCATCATAAAAGTGCTTACAATTTTG
>JAFLUD010000143.1 GCA_022508965.1 Oscillospiraceae bacterium | reverse complement strand
TCGATTTCGTGCGCAAGGCGGATTACAAAAACCTGCTGGCTATCGTTCAGAACGAACACCCGCAGACCATTGCGCTTATTCTCTCTTATGCGAGAATAGACCAGGCTTCGGCTATTTTGTCGGAGCTTCCCAAGGAAAAGCGCGTGGAGGTCGTAAAGCGCATTGCGAATATGGACAGAGCCGTGCCGGAGGTCGTTAAGGCTATCGAGGCGTCACTGGAGAAGAAATTTGCGACGCTGGCAAGCTCCGATTCTATGGAGGTCGGCGGTATCAACTATGTTGCGGAGATCATGAACAACGTAGACCGCGCGACCGAGAAATACATTTTCGACGAGCTGTCCGTGCGCGATCAGAAGCTCGCGGATCTCATCAAGCAGAAGATGTTCGTGTTCGAGGACATTGTCAACCTCGATTCCAAGGATATCCAGGAATTCGTCAAGCAGGTGGATTCCAAGGATCTGGCAGTCGCCATCAAGGGCTCTACGCAGGAGGTCGCGGAGTGCATATTCGCGAACGTTTCCTCCCGTGCGAGAGAGAATCTTCAGGCGGATATCGAATATCTTCACAACGTTCGTATGCGCGACGTAGAAGAAGCGCAGCAGCGCATAGTCGGCATTATCAGGCGGCTTGAGCAGGAGGGAACGATCACTATTTCCCGCGGCGGAAGCGACGAGATCATCGCTTGATCGCCGTAATACCGCCGTGATGGAGGGATTTTTTTGGCAGTATTGAAATACAATTCCGTGCGTTACGGCGGCAGCGGAGTGGATATCCAGAATACCGTGGATATCCGCAAGCCCCAGCCCCATACCGCGGAACCGGAAGCCGAACCCGAAGCCGAGACCGAAACAGAATCCAAAGCCGACAATAATCCCGCTCACGCTAAGAATGCCGAGAGGTCGCGGCTTGAGCAGGAGATGGCAGCGATAAACGACGCCAAGGAACAGCTCGCAAAGCGCGAGTCGGAGCTTATTCTCAGAGAACGCGAGAACGAGCGGCTTCAGAAGGAGCTGGCGGAGCTTAAGGAGCAGTATATTTCTCAGGGCAGAGAGGTTATTCTCGAGGCAAAGCGCCGCGCGGAGGACTTGGTTCAGAACGCCGAGCAGAAGGCTGCCGAGATAGTCGACGACGCGGAGAAAAACCGCGGCGGCGTGTTCATCAAAGCGCGCGCCGAGGGCTTCGAGCAGGGCAAAAAGGACGGAGTAGCCGCTGTATTGGCACAGGGGCAGGGCATTCTCAACGAAGCCCGCAGCTATGCCGAGCAGATCAATATACAAAAGGCAGAGCTTTTCGGACGGTACGAAAAAGAGATCTTCGAGACCGTCATGGAGATCGCCAACAAGGTCACGATGAACTCCATGTCCGTTAAGGACGGGACCGCGGCGAAAAAGCTCATTAAAAAAGCGGCGAAGGATTTCAGGAATTCTCAGATTGTTCGCATAACGCTTGACGAGAACGGCGCGTCTGCCGAGCTTGCGGGCGATTATGAATACTTAAAGGAGCTGTGCGGCGGCGTTCCTCATGTCGAGGTGGAGCTGCTGGCGGACGCCGACCCGGGTACGGTTATCGTCGATAACGGCGAGGAAATTACCGACGCGGGGATCCAGACCCAGCTTAAGATGATACGAGAGCTGGGAAGCGGAATGTTCGTGGAGGACGCTCCCAAAAAGCGCAGGAAGAAGTCTTCTCTGACAGAGGAGCTTCCCGAAGACCCCGAGGACAGCGACGATCAGTTCGATCAGTCGGAATAACGCCCGGGAATACTCTAAAGGCAGCGCCGCACAAAGAATATGCGCGTATTGCCTGAAGTCGGCGGAGGGTTTTTGATGTTGAATTTGGCTTCATTCAGAGAGGATATCAAAGACAGCGACCTCTTCCGATACATGGGTAAAATTGAAAAGATAGTGGGAATGACGATCGAGGCAAGCGGTCCCGCCTGCAATATAGGCGACGTCTGCCGCATTTTCTCGAAGGATATGTCATCTTACATAAAAGCCGAGGTTGTGGGCTTCAACAAAAGCAATATCCTGCTGATGCCCTATACCGAGATCGAGGGCATAGGCCCCGGTTCCATTGTTGACAACACCGGCGATAAGCTGGGCGTTAAGGTGGGCGAGAAGCTCATCGGGCGCATAGTCGACGCGATGGGAAATCCTCTTGACGGCGGCGCGGAGATCGCTTATTCCGACGAGGTGGCGATCACGGGGATCCCCGTGAATCCGTTTACAAGGCCGCCTATACACGAGACCATAGAGCTTGGCGTTAAGGCTATCGACGGAATGCTCACCATGGGCAAGGGTCAGAGAATGGGCATTTTCGCAGGCTCGGGCGTCGGAAAATCCACGCTGATGGGCATGATCGCCAGAAAAGTCAAAGCGGACGTGAACGTCATCGCGCTTGTGGGAGAGCGTGGACGCGAGGTGCGCGAGTTTATCGAGCGCGACCTGGGCGAAGAGGGAATGGCAAGATCGGTTCTGGTGGTGGCTACCTCCGACCAGCCCGCGATGATGCGAAGCAAGTGCCCGCTCACCGCGACGGCGATCGCGGAGTATTTCATGAACCAGGGCA
>JAFLUD010000142.1 GCA_022508965.1 Oscillospiraceae bacterium | reverse complement strand
CCTCCGCGTAAGCGGAGAACCTGTCGGAAAAGTCGAAAGACTTTTTCGACAGACTGTGGGGCTTAGAAATCTAAGCCCCTTAAATTATGTAAGAAATTTATTTCCGTATCATAGCGATGATATCGTCTGTGAGAACAGCTTCCTCCGTATAGTTTCTCCACACCCATTTTTCGGTGAAATTGATTTGATAAACCGTTCCGTCATCTGCTGTTATTGTGTATTCGGGCAAACCGTCGCAGGTAACGTTCGAGTAAGACAGCTTGTTTAATCTTTCATACACAGAGCTATCCACTTTTCCGATAACAGCCACAGATCCATCCGCTTTTCCGATAATAGCACGCACCGCCTCGATAAGCTCCTCTTGCGAACACTCGTTTGTAAACACGCGAAGATAACCGTTTTCGAGAAAGACATCGGCTACGAGCTTCGAGTGATGTTCCGAGGATTTGTCGTAACAGTAGAAAATCGCCTGATAACCGTCAATAACCGAGTTCGGCTTGTCAAATTCGGGAGTTTGTTTGTCCGGAGAATAGAACTGATTTTCCTGAACCATGATCGTCACTTGCTTGTTATTTTCGTTATAAGCGATCAAGTTTTCCGACCAGAGAGTTTTGTTGCCGTCGGTAAAGATTCCGTAGTCATAACGGAAAGGCTCAATTGAAAATTTGCCGTTCAACGCCTCAAAGTTGATACCGTATTTTGCGTTGATTTCCTCAAGGGTCATCGGCTGGAACTGATCTCTCGACAGCGAGCTGTATATATCGTCGATCTTTTCGTTGCCGGCAACTTCGTAGATCGTCTTGAATACAATATTGTCGGACTTCTCCTGCTTCACTTCCTCCACCTTCACCTGCGGTGCCTTAAGCACCGCGCGCACTCCGAACAGGAATTCCTCCTGCGTAACGCCGAGCCCCGCCTCCGCGTAAACATAGCAGTGGTCGAGCTGAACGATAGCAAAATAGATGTTATACTCCACGGTGTCCGGCTTTAGGTAATAGAGCTTCGCAGGCCACCCCGCGATGATCGACGGGTATTGATTCTGCTTTCTCATAAATTCCAGCTGCTCGTCCGTCCACCCGGGATTCCAGCTGGCGGCGGGATCACTGGGCTTTGGGTTCGGCGGAACAAGTTCTATATGGTCGTCGGGGTCGGGCGAAGAAAACGCGGTCTGCTGCGCCTCGACAGTGAAGTACTTGCTGTAAGGATCGTTTCCGTCGCCGTCCTTGTAAGTAATGGACTTCAGCGTAGAGATTATTTTTTTGTAATACGCGGTGTCGTCATTGCCGTAGTCGATGCGGTCGCCGTAATCCGAGCGCGTCACGCTCCAGTCGGGATAGATAGCGCCCAGCGCCTCGAAGCTGATGTCATACTGCCTGTTAAGCTCCTCTAAGGTAACGGGGTAGAACTCCCCGCCGTCAGTAATGCCCGGCTCGTCGATAAATCTGCTTTTCAGTTCAACAAACTTAATATAATCGGGAACGTCCTTCCGAATGGTATAGTTCTCCGCCGGAGCCAGCTCCGACATCGAGTTGTTAACGAACCCCGCGCCGCTGTTGCCGCTCTCGCCCCTGTTCTTAAACGCCTGGAAAATAAACCCTGCGCCGTCGCGCGTATACCGTGTGTAATCGACCGCCCCAACGACGATCCCAAGCGCTGCCACCGATGCAACGCACGACAGTGCGATCTGTCTTCTGTTTTTGCGCTTGAGCTTTTGTAATTTCAGCTCCTCATCGCGGCGTTTCAAAACGTTTTCAGACATTTCATCATAATTCTTCATAAACAAAACCTTCCTTCTCAAGCTGTGATTTAAGCGCGAGTCTCGCGCGGTAGATAAGTGTTTCGATGCTGTGAACGCTCTTTTTCATCACGGCGGCGGTCTCCTTGTTGGAAAGCTCCTCGAAATAGGTAAGCCAAAGCGCCTGCCTGTATTCGGACTTCAGCTTCCCCATAGCCCTGTGCACAGCGAGCTTGCGTTCTTCCTTTATGTAAAGTGAAACCGGGTCCTCGTCGTAAGAAACGACCTCGCCAATATCCTCGAGATAGATTTTTTTCTTGGACTTTTTGAGATAGTCAATAGCAACGTTCCTTCCTATCGCATACAAAAAAGTCTTAAACGAGGACTTAGCGTGAAACCCGGGCTTTTTGACCGCGAGCTTAACAAAGGTATCCTCGCAAAGCTCCTCGGCGGTATTAAGGTCGCCGACAAAGCTGTTTAGAAAAAAGGTAAGACTGTCCTTATATTCGCGGATGATCTCAACGATCCCGCTGTCGTCACCTGTGAGAAAACGGCGGTAGCTACTTTCACCGTTATCCAAGTCCTCACCTCCTTTTGTCTATTAGACTGAATGAACTTCCAAAACCTCACACCGCTTTTTCCGGGGGAAAACTTTTTTCGCAAAGAGGCTAGCCTCACAGTTCCCCCAGCCCCCTTCCAAGAGCAAAATACGGCAGCAAGCCTGCTGCCGTATTTTGTATTCTTAAAACAAAACGCAAATTTAAGGTTTTTTGAAGGGGGTCCGGGGGAAACTTTTTGCGAAAAAAAGTTTCCCCCGGAAAAAGCCCCCACATCAGATGCTCGCAGAGTAGTTAGGCGCCTCTTTGGTTATGT
>JAFLUD010000141.1 GCA_022508965.1 Oscillospiraceae bacterium | reverse complement strand
CAAAATTGGGGAGTGACGGTATTGGTCAAGGACATGACAAAAGGCGCTGTTACGCCTATTTTGCTTAAATTCTCTCTGCCGCTGTTGGTAAGCGTGATATTCCAGCAGCTGTACAACATCTCCGACAGCATGATAGCGGGGCGGCTGATAAACAACGACGCACTCGCGGCGATCGGCGCGTCCTATCCGATAACGATGATCTTCCTCGCCATCGGCACGGGAATGAACATCGGCTGCTCGGTAGTAATCTCAACGCTGTTCGGTGCGAAGGATTATAAGCAGATGAAAACCGCGGTGTACACGTCGCTGATATCGACGTTTGCGCTGTCGGCGGTGCTGACGGTCGCGGGATATTTCACAAGCGGAGTTTTTTTGAGAGTATTGGGAACCGACGCGCTTATTTTCCCCGATTCTCAAAAATATCTTAACATCTACGTTTTTGGACTTGTGTTTTTGTTTATATACAACAGCTGCACGGGAATATTCACAGCCCTCGGCGACGGGAACACGCCGCTGTATTTTCTGATAGGCTCATCTCTCGGAAATATCGCGGTCGATCTTTTGTTTGTGGGAGTATTCAAAATGGGAGTTGCGGGAACCGCCTGGGCGACCTTTCTCTGCCAGGGCGTATGCTCGATATTGGCGTTTATCGTGCTTATTCGCAGAATCTCGAGAATTAAAAGCGAAAAGTTCCGTTTTTTTGAATGGAGGACCCTCGGGAAAATAGCCTCGCTGTCGATCCCGAGCATATTGCAGCAGAGCTTCGTCTCGGTAGGACAGCTCTTCATACAAAAGCTTGTGAACAGCTGCGGCACGGACGTAGTCGCTGGATACGCCTCCGCGATAAAGCTGAACACCTTCGCGATAACCTCCTTTGCCGCTGTCGGGAATTCAGTATCCAGCTTCACCGCCCAGAACATCGGCGCGGTAGAATACCCGAGAGTGAAAAAAGGCTTTCGCGTCGGCGCACTGCTTACGGTAGCGATAGCCGCGGTGTTTACGCTGTGTTACATCGTGTTCTCAAACGGACTTATCTACCTGTTTATGGACAAGACCAAAGGCGACACCGCCGCAGCCGCCGAAGCGGGAAAACACTTTTTGCAGGTAGTATCGCCGTTTTATTTTGCGGTAGCGCTCAAGCTCTCCGCCGATTCCGTTCTTCGCGGCGGCAGACGGGTAATAGCGTTCATGGTAACGACCTTCAGCGATCTTATCCTGCGCGTAATGTTCGCGTTTATATTGAAGCCGCATTTCGGAGCAACGGGAATCTGGCTTTCCTGGCCGGTCGGCTGGACGGTATCGGGAATAATCTCGCTTTCACTGTACATTGTATTTATCAGAAAGATCTGCCCGAAGAAAAAGCGTGAGAACGCAAAAGAACAAAGGGAGCAAACATGACCGAGATCACAGTACAAAAAAACGACGCCGGACAGCGCGCCGACAGGTTCTTAAGCAAAGCCTACCCGAATTTGAGAACCGCTCTCATTTTCAAGCTGATGCGTAAAAAGCGTATAAAGCTCAACGGCGCCAAAGCCGAGCCGAATACGATCCTCCAAGAGGGCGACATATTCCGTTTTTATTTAAGCGAGGAACTACTGTCGAAAGAACCCCTGCGCCGCAAGAACGATTTCCGCGCCGTCTCTCCCGATATCAGCGTAATCTACGAGGACGAAAACATCCTGCTCGTCGATAAGCCCGCGGGACTGGTAGTCCACGAGGACAACGAAAACACCGCCGACACGCTTATAAACAGAATACTCAGTTATCTTTATCAAAAGGGAGAATACCTCCCCGAGCAAGAGAACAGTTTTGTTCCCGCGCTCGTAAATCGCATCGACAGAAACACCGCCGGCATAGTCATCGCCGCCAAGAATGCCGAGAGCTTAAGGATACTTAACCAAAAGCTCCGCGACAGGGAACTCACAAAGCTGTATCTCTGCGCGGTTTTCGGAACTCCCAGTCCCAAAGAGGCAACGCTCACCGCGTATCTTAAAAAGCTCTCCGAGGAAAACCGCGTGCTTATCTCCGACAAAAAGCTCCCCGATTACCTCACGATAAAGACAAGCTACCGCGTTTTGAAAAGCAGGGAAGACATCTCTCTCGTGGAAGTAGACCTGCTCACCGGAAGGACCCACCAGATACGCGCCCATTTCGCGCATATCGGACATTTCCTGCTCGGCGACGGCAAATACGGCGACAACGCCTTTAATAAGAAATATTCCGCGAAGACCCAGGCTCTGTGCTCCTATAAACTGATCTTCCGATTTACAAGCGATGCCGGCTGCCTCGAGTACCTCAACGGAAAAGAATTCTCGGTGAATAATGTCGAACAACTCTGGTTCGTGAAATTATTTAATTGAGAATGGCATATCGTTGAATAATTGTGGAAAATGCACAAATTCAACTTGTTAAAATTTACACAACAAATTTGAGAAATCACTTGATAAAGAAGTTAAAATTTAGTATAATATTAGTTGATAGAAGATATCACGCGATTTTATCGCAAAAATTTATCTTTCAGGAGGAATATTCCAATGGCAGTTAAAGTTGCAATTAATGGTTTCGGCAGAATCGGACGCTTGGCGTTCAGACAGATGTTCGGCGCAGACGG
>JAFLUD010000140.1 GCA_022508965.1 Oscillospiraceae bacterium | reverse complement strand
CCCCAACAGGAGTACGAGGACGGAGTCCTCGGAGGGGAGCGAAGCTCCCCGCACAGGGGCGTGTGGGAAGGAGCCCCAGCATAAAACAGAGGTGACCAAAGATGATATCATTCGGACCGGGCGGCAATTCCCTGAGCTGGGGAAACCGCAAGTTCCCCAAGGATCTGCCGAGCTATCTCGGAGAATTGGGCTTGAACGGCTATGAGATCGAGTGCGGACGCGGTGTGAGAATATCCGAAGCCGCGGTGCGCGAGCTGCCGAAATTATCGCAGGAGCACGGCATCACAATAACGCTCCACGCGCCGTATTTCATATCGCTTTCGTCAACCGAAGAAGCGACGCGACTCAAAAGCGTGGATTATATTCTTGAATCCGCCCGCGCGGCGCAGTCGGTGGGAGCGAGGAAGATAGTGGTGCATTCTGGGTCGTGTTCCAAGATGACGCGCGCCGAAGCGCTGTATTTAGCCACCGACACGCTGAAAAGAGCGCAGAAAACGCTCGACGAAAGCGGACTTTCGGAAATAATCATCTGCCCCGAGACCATGGGCAAGATAAACCAGCTCGGAACGCTAGAGGAGGTTTTAGAGCTGTGTAAAGTCGACGAGCGCTTCCTCCCGACGGTGGATTTCGGTCATCTAAACGCCCGCACGCTCGGAGGAATCAAAGACCGCGCCGATTACGCGAAAATGCTCGATCTGATTGAGAATGAACTGGGTCACGAGCGCCTGTCAAATATGCACATACATTTCAGCAAGATCGAATACACAAATCCCGGCGGCGAAAAACGGCACCTGACCTTCGCGGACAAGCTGTTCGGACCGCAGTATGAGGGACTTATAGAGGAAATACACGCGCGAGATCTTACGCCGTCGATAATCTGCGAGTCGGACGGCACGCAGGCGGAGGACGCGTCGGAAATGAAGAAATATTACGAAAGTCTTGGAGGATGAGTATGAAAGTTCTGGTAATCAACGGACCGAATTTAAACCTGCTCGGCGAGCGCGAGCCGGAGGTATACGGCGAGGATTCGCTCCAGTCGATAAACGATTCGCTGCTGTTCCACGCAAAGGATCTCAACTGCGAAATTTCCTTTTTCCAAAACAACAGCGAGGGCAGAATAATCGACGAGCTTCACGACGCCCGCCTGAAATACGACGGAGTGATCTTAAACGCGGGCGCCTACACGCATTACAGCTACGCTATCCGCGACGCGATAGCCGCGATAAACATCCCCGTCATAGAGGTGCATTTAAGCAATATCAATAACCGCGACGAATTCCGCAAGACCAGCGTCATAGCGCCCGTCTGCGCAGGCAGCATAGCGGGCTTCGGAAAACGCAGCTACGAGCTCGCGCTCCGGGCTATGTCGTATTTAGTCGGAGAAAAGCCGTGAGCGGCGCGCAAACCCTTGCCGAATGGCTCCCCGACGAGCGTTCGGCGGCGCTGATAACCTCGCCGCTGTCGCTCAGATACCTGTGCAAAACGCCGGTCGAAAACGGGCTTATCCTCGCGGCGAAGGAGGAACGCTTCCTGCTGGTCTCCGAAAGGGAATACCCGTCGCTTGCCGAAAAGGTCGCGGACTTAAAGGTACAGCCGTTCAGAGGCGGAAAGCAGCTTCTCGAGCTGCTGGTAAAATACGGGATCAAGCGAATTTTCATCGAAGCCGACAAAATGACCGTCTCGGAGTACCGTTTGTTTAAAGAACAGCTCCATTATGCGGAACTGGACGTTTCCGAGGAATTATCCGATCAGCTCCTTCGGATGCGCTCCGTAAAGACCGACAGCGAGATAATCGCCGTAGGAAACGCCCAGAGGATATGCGACAAAGCCTACGAACGCCTGCTCGGAACCGCCCGTAAGGGAATGACCGAGCGCCAGATAGCCTCGCTGCTGGATTTTTACTTAGTGGATTTCGGAAGCGGACCGCTGCCGTTTTCGGCGATGGTGCGTTCGGGTGAGAACACCGCGCTGCCGCATCCCAAGCCGACCGACCGCCCCATACGCGAGGGCGATTTCCTGATATTGGAATTCAGCGCCTCCTATGACGGCTATTGCGCGAGAATGTGCCGCACGACGGCGGTAGGCGAGATAAGCACGCGCATGGATAACGCCTATAACGCGGTCTCCTGCGCGATATCCGACGGACTTCGGGCATTACGCGCGGGGATAGGCGGCAAGGTCGCCGACAGCGTCGCCAAAGCCACCTTAAACGCCTGGAACGTCGACCAATACTGCTCGGTAAACTTCGCCCACGGAATAGGCTTAGAGCCTGTCGAGCCGCCCTATCTCGGGCAGAACAGCAGCTCGATACTCAAAGCGAACACCGTGCTGTCGGTATCCTGCGGCATAAGTATAGCGGGAAAATTCGGCGTAAAGATAGGCGATATGGCGTCGCTGACGGAAGAAGGCTGCGTGGATTTCACCGCCGCCACAAAGAGCCTGCTGCATATTTAAGAACAATTAAACGAAAAAATGAGATTTTTTTCAAAAAGCCCTTGCAATATTGGCGGAAATTTGTTACAATATAGATTGAGATGTGTATTCCTCTGGAAATTGAGGAAAATAATAATGTGAAAAACGGAGGTTCGCTATGATAACAGCGGGAGATTTCAGAAACGGCATAACATTTGAAGAGGACGGCAACGTAATGCAGATCATCGAGTTCCAGCACGTAAAGCC
>JAFLUD010000014.1 GCA_022508965.1 Oscillospiraceae bacterium | reverse complement strand
ACACGATGTTGGAAGGCGAACGCCAAAGCGCGGCAAGGACGCCGCGCAACAGAGCGTTCGCTCTGTGAAGGGCGGTCTTTGTGCGGTGTTGCCTTAAGGCACTTTTGTGTCTTTTTGCCGGGGTGTTAGTCTAGATTAACTCGAATAGATGAAAGAACATTAGAGAGGAGAAAAGATATGGAGATCAAGATAGCGCTGGCGGGTAATCCGAACTGCGGAAAGACCACGCTGTTCAACGCGCTGACGGGTTCTAACCAGTTTGTCGGAAACTGGCCGGGAGTTACCGTCGAAAAGAAAGAGGGCAGACTTAAAGGAAATAAGGACGTTATAATCACCGATCTGCCGGGAATTTATTCGCTGTCGCCGTATACGCTCGAGGAGGTGGTGGCGCGCAACTACCTGACTAACGAGCGTCCCGACGCTATTCTCAATATCATCGACGGCACCAATCTCGAACGCAATCTCTACCTCACAACACAGCTTGCGGAGCTGGGAATACCGATGGTTGTGGCGATCAATATGATGGACGTTGTCAACAAAAACGGCGACAAGATAAACTTCGAGCAGCTTTCCAAGCGGCTGGGCTGCGAGGTTTGCGAGATCTCCGCGCTTAAAAGCGCGGGTATCACCGAGGCGGCTGAGCGCGCCGTTGCGGCGGCGAAGTCCGAGCAGCCGGTGAAAGTCCAGCACAGCTTCTGCGGCTGTGTGGAGCATGCTCTCGCGCACATCGAGGAGGCGTTCCTTCACGAAAAACCGAAGGAGCAGCAGCGGTGGTACGCTATCAAAATATTCGAGCGGGATGAGAAGGTGCTCGAGCAGCTGAAAATTCCCGAAAACACTTTAGCGCACATCGAAGAGGACATCGTCGAGTGCGAGCGCGAAATGGACGACGACGCGGAGAGCATCATCACCAACGAGCGTTATATCTACATAGCCGAGGTCATCAAGGAGTGCTATAAGAAGAGAAAAACAGGCTCGGCGACGGTGTCCGATAAGATTGACAGGATCGTTACCAACCGTTTTCTGGCGCTGCCGATATTTGCGGCGGTTATGGTTATAGTTTATTTTGTTTCCATAACCACTGTGGGAACGCTGCTTACCGACTGGACAAACGACGGGCTGTTCGGCGACGGCTGGCATTTGTTCGGCATCGGCGCATCCGATTATGAGAACGCGCAGGACAACTACGCCGCCGAGAACATCTTCACGCAGGAGGTTCTCAATACCGTTAAAAATGCGGCGGACGCGGGAAATGTAATCGGCGCGGAGGATGTTCTTTCGGCAATAGAGGACGGCTCGTTCGGGGATTTTGACGAAGCATACGGGCTGTACGGCGACGAGCTTGCTGAAAACGGCTTTGATATTTCGGGTATGGTGGACGCTCCCATTGAGGAAATGGGTGAGGTTATCGACCCCGCGGACTATGGGGTGTGGGTCCCCGGGATTCCCGTGCTTATTGAGGCGGGGTTGGACAGAATAAACTGCGCGGAGTGGCTTAAGAGCCTTATCCTCGACGGTATTGTCGGCGGCGTCGGGGCGGTGCTGGGCTTTGTTCCTCAGATGCTGGTGCTGTTTATTTTCCTGGCGTTTTTGGAGTCCTGCGGGTATATGGCGCGAATCGCGTTCGTCATGGACAGAATTTTCAGGCGCTTCGGGCTTTCGGGCAAGTCCTTTATTCCCATGCTTATCGGCTCGGGCTGCGGAGTTCCGGGAATAATGGCGTCGCGTACCATTGAAAACGTCCGCGACCGCCGCATGACTATAATGACGACGACGTTTATTCCCTGCGGAGCGAAAATGCCTATAATCGGCATGATCGCGGCGGCGCTGTTCGGCGGCGCTTGGTGGATAGCTCCCTCGGCGTATTTTATCGGCATTGCGGCGATCATAATTTCGGGTATTATTCTCAAAAAGACGAAGATGTTCTCGGGAGACCCCGCGCCTTTTGTTATGGAGCTTCCCGCGTATCATCTGCCTACCGTTTCCAACGTTATGCGTTCGATGTGGGAGCGCGGGTGGTCGTTCATCAAAAAGGCGGGAACTATCATTCTTCTGGCGTCTGTTATCGTATGGCTGGGAAGCTCGTTCGGCTGGGCTTCGGGCGTGTTCGGTTATCACGCGGAAATGGCGCTTTCCGACAGTATTCTCGGGAAGGTCGGTTCGGCGATCTGCTGGATCTTCGCACCGCTTGGCTTCGGCGATCCGACGGCGGCGGTGGCTACCATCATGGGGCTTGTTGCCAAGGAAGAGGTCGTGGGAGTGTTCGGCGTGCTGGATTTCGTTGCGATGACGTCGCTGGCGGGATACTCGTTTATGGTGTTCAACCTGCTTTGCGCGCCCTGCTTTGCGGCGATCGGCGCTATACGCCGTGAAATGAACTCCGCGAAATGGACTTGGTTTGCTATTCTTTATCAGTGCGGCTTCGCTTACGCGGTCTCGCTCATTATCTATCAGTTCGGCTGTCTGTTCGGCGGGAACGTGAACATGATTGGGCTGGTGTTCGCAGCGCTGGTTCTGATATTCCTCATCTATATGCTTGTAAGGCGCGTAAAGCCCGAGGCTAAAACAAAGACGAAGGCAAACGCTTAACGGGGTGATCTTATGTTTGAATTCTTTCGGGAAAATCTCGGGACGATAATCGTCGGCGCGAACGTTCTGGCGATCATTGCTCTGATCGTTATTAAGGGGATCAAAGACCGCAAGGCGGGGAAGTCCTCCTGCGGCTGCGGCTGTGAGAACTGCCCGGGGTGCGCCGCGAAAAAGCAGCGGAACATTAAAAAACAATCTTCCTAAATAGTAAGTATAGTAAAGAGAAATGCGCGTATATCAGATACGCGCATTTTTCTGTTTATTCCTCGAATGAATCTTCCTCATCGCGGGACTCGAACAGCTCTACGAGCTTCTTCATCTCCTCCTCGGTGAGGGAAATTCCCTTGCTCATGCGGGTGTGGTCGGGCGACCAGTCGCGGATGTCGTATTTCGGCTCGCGATCGTTCCAGCTTACCATATTAAGCTCCCTCGTCCAGCCCTTTGCCGTTTCGGAGATCACTCCGAGCTCCTTTGTTATTTCAAAAGTAATGTCTGCCATAATATATTCTCCTTTGATTTAATTGTTTTTGGGTTCTTTTTTCTTCTTGATCCTCGTCTTGTCGGCGGCGACTATTCCGTCGTATACCGCGTGATATTTCGGCGGGACCAGCTTGTTTAAATGCAGCTTTCCGAAAAACCACATCTTGAAATCCAGCTTTTCGTAGATCCCGTTGAGGTAGGTGTTTATGTGATTGCGGTCGCCCGTGCCTATCAGGAAGTCCTGCATTTTTGACGGAGGCTCGTAGGTTACCACAAAATCGACCGAATTGCCCGCCTTTTCGAGGTTGTCCAGTCCCTCGGCAAGCTCTTCCTCGCTGGGGATCTCGCGCTGCCACCAGTTGGTGCCCTCGACCAGCTCGTAGATGTCGTCGCTCTGTCCGCCGCCGAATGTGAACACCGTCTTTTCGGCTATCTCGAACACCTGCCCGCGAAGCAGCTGACGAAGCCTTCCGCTTATCAGACGCGTTTTTCCGCCGCACCACTCGGAGACCTCGTATTCCTCCAAAAGATCGTAGTTCTCATGCGAGCCTTCCACGAACAGCACGTTGTACGGCAGCCTGCCGATCTTTTTCAGCAGCTTTTTCTCCTTGCGCGAGCCGTCCCAGATAAACCCGAAGTCACCGCAGATTATCAGCGCGTCCTGCTTTTTCAGCTTCCGCAGCGCGGGATTCTTGAATCTGGTGAAGTCCGCGTGGGTGTCGCCTGTTATGTAGATCATATATTAACCTCCAAAAAACGGAATTTCCGTGAAAATGTTACAAAATTCTTACAATTTTGTAAAAACCCTTTACTTTTACAGTAAGTTTTTGGTATAATATATCTGGGGAAATGTTTTTTACTCCCTTAAATATATAATAACCGAAAAAAGGGGATTTGTCTATATGCGAAAAGTAAAAATTTTTACCATCTTCTGTACAATATTTCTGTTATTTTCCACATTCTGTCCTACCTTGACGAGTTATGCGGCTTTTTCTCCGTCGTTTGATATTTACAGCGAGGGCGTTTATATGGTAAATCTCGATACCGATATCGTTATTGTGTCCAAAAACGCCGATCAGAAGCTATATCCCGCTTCCACCACCAAGATAATGACCTGCCTTGTTGCCCTTGAGAACGTTAAAGATTTCAACGAGAAGGTGGAGGTTCCGTATGAATGCTTTAACGAGTTCTGGGGCTCGAATCCCAACTATGTGGGCGTTTCCAATGCCGAGATCGAGCCGCTTCAGAGAAATCTCACCTATCAGGACTGCTTATATGCGCTGATGCTGCCGTCCGCCTGCGACGCCGCAAACATCATCGCCTACAACGTGGGGGGTACTCTTGAGCATTTTGTCGAGATGATGAACGATACCGCCGAGAAGATCGGCTGCAAGAATACACGCTTTGCCAATGCGCACGGGCTGTTCAACGAAAACAACTACTCTACGGCTTATGATATGTACCTTATCACGCGCTATGCGCTGGACAATTACCCCGGCTTTATCAGGATCTGCAATACCTACGAGTATGATATGCCTGCGAATTCAAAATACCCCGACGGCTATAAGATATTCCACACAAACGAGCTTATGAAGTCCACCAGCGACTATTACTGCGAGGGCGTTAGGGGTATCAAAACCGGCAGCATCGACAGATACTACTTCAAAAAAGAGGGAAAGTGGGACACGAAGGATTATGAGTACGGCTCGAGAGCCTTGGTCACCACTGCCGAGAGAAACGGCTATAACTATCTTCTGGTAACTCTCGGAGCGCCGTTTTTCAACGAGGAGGGGAAGCTTCCCGAGAAAATTTATTCCTTTGTCGATCACATCAACCTTTATGACTGGGCGTTCAGCGAATTTGAATACGCGCAGGTCATCGGAAAGAATCAGCAGGTAATGCAGGTCGATGTGGAAAAGGGCGAAAACGCCGACAAGGTGGGAATCGTCACCACCGAGGATTTTTACACGCTGCTTCCGAAGACTCTTGACGAATCGGCGATTCAGCAGATAAAGCCCGTCGTCGAGACGCTTACGGCTCCCGTTGAAAAGGGAATGAGCGTCGGCGAGCTGGAACTTCGGCTCAACGGCGAGACGCTGGCGAGGATACCGCTGGTTACCGAGAGCGATATTCCGCTGGACGCTGTCGCGAGTTACAGGGAAAAGCTGCAGAACATTCTGACCGCGCCTCAGACCATTGCGGCGGTCATCATTGTAGCGGTGTTGATCGCGGCGCTGGTAGTTATCCGCACGGTCAACAAGAATAAGCGCAGGAAAGCCGCGGAGATGCAAAAGCGGCGGAAGATACAGATGGCTCCCAGAAGCGGCGCCAACAGGAACATTTACAGCAAAAACAAAAGCAGTATCAACAGGAACATCAGGCGCAAATGATGAACGTTAATTTCATTGCAATGGGAAAGCTCAAGGACAGCTGGCAGCGGGAGGCTTGCGCGGAATATCTGAAGCGATTGGCGGCGTATTCGCGCGTCACCGTGAAGGAGCCCGAGCCGATCGCGCTTCCGCAGGAGCCGAGCGCGGCTCAGATAGAGCAGGCTCTCGAACGCGAGGGAGCGGCTATCCGCGAGCAGATGTCAAAGGGCGGCTATAAGATCGCGCTTTGTGTAGAGGGCAAGCCGCTTTCCAGCGAGAAGCTGGCGGAGTTGCTCGATAATCTCGCGAACAACGGGATCTCTTCGGTGAATTTTATTGTGGGAAGCTCGTTTGGGTTATCGGAGGAGCTTAAACGCGACTGTGATCTTCGGCTTTCCATGTCGCCTATGACCTTTCCGCACGGTCTGGCAAGGGTGATGCTGCTGGAACAGGTTTACCGGGCGTTCTCAATTCTCAATAATTCTAAATACCATAAGTAAAAGACTGCCGATAAACCCTCATCTGCGTTGTCACAGGCACTTCGGCAGCCACAAAGGCTAGCCGAAGTACCTGTTCCTAGCATCTGAGGGCTTCTCGGCAGCCTTGTAATATAATGTAAGCCTGTTTGCACTGCATTTGCGGCATTGCAAACAGGCTTTGTTGTTAATCTCCTGTAGATTCCCTCAATATCAGGCTATGCGGTAGCATATATGTTTGCCTGTCTGGGGTGTCGGACTTCATATTCGCTATCAGCTTTTCGACGACGGTTTTTCCTTGCAGATAGCAGGGCTGGTCTACCGTTGAGAGCTTCGGGATAAACATATGCGAGTAGGCGATGTTGTCAAACCCGAAGAACAGTATATCCTTGCCGACGGTTATCCCGTGCTGGACTGCGTAGGTCATTGCTCCTATGGAAATGGTGTCTGAGATGGAGAAGATCGCGTCGGGCTTTTGGGAAAGGCTCAGCAGATACTCGCAGCCGCGTGTTCCCGTTTCGGTCTCGTAGTCTCCGTAATATATCAGCGCGGGATCGAAGGGGATCCCCGATTCTTTAAGAGCGCGTTTATAGCCGTTTTCACGGTCTACCGACGACATGGAACGGATCTCTGTGGAGATCATGCCGATCCTTTTGCGGCCCTTGCCGATGAGGTATTTTGTCGCGTCGTAGCCAGCGCGCTCGTTGTCGATAGTCACGCAGAGAATATCGTCTGTATCCAGGCGTTCCAGGCAAATCGCCAGCCTGTAACGCTTGGACAGGTCGCTTATCGTTTTGCTGTCGAGCTTTGGCGCCAGCAGCACCGCGCCGTCCACCGCCCGCGAGAACAGCATTCCCAGCAGGTGCATTTCGTGCTCGGGGTCGTCGCGAGTGGTCGCGATCAGCACGTCGTAGCCCTCGGTATACGCAGCGTCCTGCATTCCGCGGAGGACGTCATTGTAGAACGTTTTCTCCGTCGACGCGATTATCGCGAGGATACGCTTGGTCTCGCTCTTGCGCAGGTCGCGTCCCAGAAAATTCGGGCTGTAACCCAGCTCCTCCACAGCGCGGTTTACCGCCTGAACGGCGTCCTCGGATACGTTGTTTTTATTATTCAGAACTCTTGATACCGTTGCAACCGACACGTTTGCCGCCCTTGCAACGTCCTTGATCGTTATATTCATAGCTCCCTCCTAAAGGCGAGCCGCCTGCAGACGGCTTCCGTCCTTTGGTTTTGTTCTATATTTATATAATACAACATAATCTAATCGTTTTCAATAGGCATATTGCACAAAGAATTGCCTGTAAATTTGAAATCTAGAATTTCTGGAGAGTTTTACTTCGCAGGTGTGCATTAACTCGTGCGGCAGGGGAGCTACTGAGAGTTTGCAGCCGCAAGTTCGCGTGCGCGTTTAAGCAGGGCGGTCTTTTCGTTGGGGAGCTTTTCCTCGACTACCTCGCCGAGCAGCGTGGACAATATCTCCCCGATTTGGCGGGAGGGGGGCAGGAATTCGAGCAGGTCTCTGCCGGAGATCGCCAGGCTCTTCAATGTCAGGCAGGGCTTTTGTGCGGCTATCTCCTCGGCAAGCTCGAGCGCCCGGCGCGCCGTTTCGATCCGCGGGAGCACAAAATCCGCCTTTGCGCTGTCATCTGCCATGTGGGAATACATTATGTCGCGGAAGCGCTCGATGCCGTGCTTTGAAAGGGCGCGGCGGATATATTTCGGAGAGGTCTCTACGGGAATGTCGTGATAGCGCACGATCTCGCGGATCCGCTCGCGCAGCTCGTTGCTGCTTTTCAGTTCACGAAGAAGCCCGTCGGCGATCTTCACGCTTTCCTCGGCGTGACCGTAGAAGTGGAACTGTCCGTCCTCGCCGACGCTTTTGCAGGCGGGCTTTCCCATATCGTGAAACAACATCGCAAGCCGCATAGCGGGTTCGGCGGGAGCCGCTTCGACCGCGCGGGCGGTGTGTTCGTAGAGATCGCTGTTGTGGTACTTTGAGCATTGCTCGTAGCCTATCATCGCTTTGAGCGGCGGCAGAATCTGAGCAAATACCTCGGGGAATTCCATCATAACGCGCCGCACGTCTTTTCCGCACAAAAGCCGCGTAAGCTCCGAGAAAACGCGTTCCCGGGATACGTTGTCGAGGTCGGCTTTGTGTTCTCGGATGGCGGCGGCGGTGTTGTTCTCGATAACAAAGCCCAGCACCGACGAAAATCTAAGCGCGCGGAGTATTCTCAAAGAATCCTCGGAAAAACGGCGCTCGGGATCCCCGATACAGCGGATAACGCCCGCGGAAATGTCCTGCTGCCCGCCGAACGGGTCGGTAAGCCCTTTTTCGGGATTATATGCGATGCCGTTTATCGTGAAGTCGCGGCGGGAGAGGTCTTCCTCGATCCTGTCGGTGAACGTCACCGAATCGGGGCGGCGGCTGTCGGTGTACTCGCCGTCGACGCGGAACGTCGTTATCTCAACGCCGATACCCTTATACAAAACCGTCACCGTGCCGTGCTTTATTCCCGTTTCGATTATGCGGCAGTCGGCGAACACCCGCTCGGTGTCCTCCGGCAGCGCACTGGTTGTTATGTCATAATCGTGCGGAACCAGCCCCATCAGGCTGTCGCGCACGCACCCGCCCACTATATACGCCCGATAGCCCGCCTCTTCCAGGCGGTTTAATATCTCGTTTATATGATAGGGAATTTCCATGGTATCACCTTCTTTATAAGCTCATTATATCATAGATTTTCTAACAATGCAAGAAACCCCCGGGAAATCGGGGGTTATTTTTCATGATTATTTTTCAAGCAGTCAATCATACTGAAGATTACCTGCTGTTCTTTTTTGCTTAGATCGGTAATATTTATGACGACCTGATCGGAGATATTCAACATTCCGTCAACAGTAGTGTTGAATATTTTTGACATTTCAATGACGTGCTTTAGCTGTGGAATAGCAAGCCCCATTTCCCAAGTATTTACTGCACTTCGGGAGATGCCAAGTCTTCTGGCAAGCTCTGCCTGTGTTATGCCAAACTTATTTCTTAGTTCAACAATCCTAGCGCATAAATCATATAAAATCGTCATTTAATTCACTCCTTTGATATATATTCTATCTTATTGTGATAATTATTTTACGTCTTTTAATGATTGAAATACTTGACAAATATATTTGTTTATGTTATAATAATTTTGGCAAATTAATTTAAAGACTATTTATTGGAGGTATTTTATGAAAAGGGTTTTATCAGGTATTTTAGCGGTTTCTTTAATTTTTTCTTTAGTTGGATGCGCAACAAATTCAAAACCTAACATATCAAGCGATATAAACGATAAATCTTCATCGTCTGAAACCAAACTCGATTTATCCGACTCGGATTCCGGTCAAGAAACAGATGCAAATATAAAAATAGCTTCGTGGTCTTTGTCAAAGGATTATAGCGGAAAAGAAGTAATTGTCATCGAATATGAATGGACAAATACTAAAGATGACGATGCGTCTTTTATGACATCATTTGTTGATAAAGTGTACCAAAACGGAATTGAATGTGAAAATGCTCTTTTGGTTGATGGTGTCGATGCGCAGCAGCAAATGAACAATATTAAGCCCAACATAACATACAAAATAAAAATTGCCTATGTTTTGCAGGATAAAACAACAGTGAATGTTGTTGTCGATAAGTTTTTGGGCGCAGAGGTGTTAAATGAGAAAATTGATCTCGGAGGCGGTGAGGGTAACTCAGCACCAAACGAAGAGCTTCAAGATACATCTGTGGAAGTTGCTGATTTCAAGATTTCATCCGATTTTAAAGGCGATAAAGTCCTTGTTATTAATTACGATTTCTATAATGGCGAAAACAGTGCAAAAGCGTTTATTTTCCTGTTTAATGACAAGGTGTTTCAAAACGGCATAGAGTGCGATAGTGCTGTAATTGGCTGTAATGATGTTGACAGTCAGTCGCAAATGAATGAAATTCAGCCTGGAGTTACTTATACTGTTTCCATAGGCTACCACATTTCCGATATGTCAGATGTGGAAATACAAATTACTGATTTATTCGGGAAAACAGAGTTCCTTAATGAAAAATTAAGCATTTCTTAAAAATAAAAACAGGCTGCTTTAAATCGGCAGCCTGTTTTTTCTCAAAAGTACTTGATTTTCAACAAAATATATGTTATAATGATTAAGTATCATTTAGAATCTACATAAAAATAATAAAGAGGTGAGATTATGAGCGCGGATCCGGGCAGTTGCCGAAGTCGTAAAATAAACAGTAAAGCCGCTGCGCTCGTAGTCGCGGTGCGCTTTTCTGTGTAGTACAGAGGAGTGACCTGATTGATCAACTATTACAAGAAAGTAGATAATAAGATCCGCGAGATCGAGGAGGCAGAGGCAGGCTGCTGGATCTGCGTTATCAATCCCACAGAGACAGAGATTTCCTTTTTAGAGGAAGATATGAATATCGACCGCGACTATGTCCGTGCCGCTCTCGATGAGGAGGAGCCTTCCCGTATCGAAAGCGACGACGGCGTTACGCTTATCGTCGTGGACTATCCCGTCGCGGAGAACGACAACGACCCCGACAGAACGCTGTTCTATTCCACAACGCCTATGTCCGTTATCATCACGGACAAGAACGTTATTACAGTCAGCGCTAAGGACAATGTGGTTCTCGACGAGCTGTCGTCGGGCATGGTAAAGGGGATCAATCCCAACCTGAAAACGCGGTTTGTGTTCACGATTCTTTTGAGAATCGCGGCGCGGTATTTGCAGTACTTAAAACAGATCGACAAGCTCTCGAACTACGTCGGGGGACAGATGTATCTTTCGATGAAGAACAAGGGGCTTATTCAGCTTCAGGGACTGGAGAAATCGCTGGTTTACTTTTCCACGTCGCTCAAGGCTAACGAGGCGGTGCTGGATAAGCTGATGAGGGGGCGTTATCTGAAGCTGTACGAGGAGGATCAGGAGCTGCTCGACGACGTGCTTATCGAGGTCAAGCAGGCTATCGAGATGACGGGCATCTACTCCAACATTCTCAACGGAACTATGGAGACCTTCGCTTCGATAATCTCCAACAACCTTAACATCATCATGAAGCGCATGACTACCATCACGATCATTCTCACTATGCCGACGATCGTGTTCAGCTTTTACGGAATGAACCTCAATGAAGCGGCGAACGGTCTGCCGATCGCGAACGTGTGGTTCCCGATGGCGCTTAGCCTGGTGCTTTCGGTGGGCGTGGGCGTGCTGATGAATTTTATTCAGAAGTTTAAATAGATTTAAATAGGTTGATCCCCTTCGCAAGAGGGGGATCATTTTTTATGCAGGGAATTCAGAAAATCGGCGAGGTTTTGCTGCTGGCGGTCGGTGAGGCGTTTTAGCGAGTTCATAAGCTGCGGGACTATCTCGACCGTTCGGGGAATCTCGGTTTGTTCTTTTTGTTTGGTAATTCCCGCCAGATAGTCCAATGACACGCCGTAATATTTTGCGTAGTAGATCGCTGTGTCTAAGGGTATAACGCGTTCGCCGTTCTCATAGCGATAATAGGTTCTTGGATTTATAAAGCCGATTTTGGCGGCTCTTTCTTGAGTTAAGTCGTGGAATTCACGCAATTCTTTTAATCTGTTCATAATATCACCTAAAAATATTTTAAAGAAATTTGACCAAATGGTCTTGACAAAACTGCACGAACGGTGTATAATTATAATTGACCAAATGGTCATAACATAATTATGCCCGAATTTTGGGCGAAAATAAAGGAGAATTTACTATGAACATTTTTAAGAAGATCGGAGCGGCGGCTTTGGCTGCGGCTTTGATGGCAGGCACGGCAGTTACCGCGAGCGCGGAGGAATTGGTTAAGGTGGTTACCGACGAAGGGGATCCTTTTGGATATTATTATCAATGGGGCGACTGTAAGCTTTATCTTGGCATGAAGATACCAGGTTTGGTTATTGAACCTTTTTCAGAGGAGAGTAAAGCCAAACTTGTCGATGTGGTAGTTCCCGTACCAGAAAATGACTATTATGTAAGAATCGTGAATTTCAGAAATTGTCCCAATCTTAAAACTCTGACAATTATGGGTCTTGCTCTCGATTCATACCCGTCTATTGATCTTGTTGGCTGCACTAGCCTTACCGACATATATTTTAACGGCTCTGAGGCAGATTGGGAGAAAGTTATGATTGAAGCGGACGATAACATAAAGAAGAACATTACTTTCCACTATAACTCCACCGGTCCCGACGGCTCTTCCGCTCCCTCGAAACCGAGCGGCAGCACCGGAAGCGGCACCGCGACAACTCCCTCAACTTCCACCGACAAGGACAACCCCGATTCGGGCGTAGGCGGAATTGCCCTCGCAATAGGCACGGCAGCTCTCGCGGGCGCGGCGGTTGTGATCTCTCGCAAGAGAAAGTAATCTTCCGAAAATTTCTCCATAAAAAAACGGACTGTAAGGCGAGCCGCTTGGCAGTCCGTTTTGTTATGCTTTTTTTCGATCAATACCCCACGGCGGAGATGGAATAGGTGAACGCGCGTTCCTCGTCGGGCTTCAGAATCTCTATGCCCTGCTTTTCGGCGAATACGCCCGTGCAGTCGACAAAATCCGCCGAGCCGCACCACGGCTCAAGACACAAAAACGGCGCGTCCTTTGCCTGCCAGAAGCCTATGCCCGTGAAATCGGGATAATCCACGCGAACGCCCTTGTTTCCTTTATCAAGGAACATCACCGAACGGGAATTCGGCTTGTCGAAATACAGCACGTCTCCGTAGAACATCTCGTGATCAAGCGGGAGCACGGTGCTGTTCTCTATTATCGTTCTGCGGTCGTTGGGATGGAATATTCCCGCGGGCGTTTCGAAGAACGGCACAGCGGCGGTCTCGGGCTTGGGGAATTCGAGACGGTGATCGGAGAATTCCCCGTCAAAAGCAAACGCCGGGTGAGCGCCGATGCAAAACGGCATTTCGTCAGCGCTGTTGTTTTTGACGCGGTAGGTCACGGTTATTCCGTCGGTTTTCAGCGTGTAACGTACTGTGAAGCGAAAATCAAACGGGTAGAATTCCTTGGTGTAGTCGCTTTGTTCCAGCGAAAACAGCGCGGAGGTGGAGCTTACGGTCTCGGCGGTAAGCTCTAAGTCGCGCGTGAAGCCGTGCTTGGGGAGCTTGTATTCTTTTCCGAGAATAAGCGTCTTGCCGTCTTTAAGCGCTCCGACCATCGGGAACAGTATCGGCGAGGTCTTAGCCCAGTACTTGGGATCGGCGCTCCACATAAGCTCGCGGCCGCCGATCATCAGCGACCTCAGCTCCGCGCCGTGGGAATTGAGCTTCGCGGAGACGTTTCCGCTTTTCAGTGAGATTTCCATAAATATTCCTCCTGTTGTATCAAAACTTTGGTTTTTTGGAAGTACGTTTTTTCGCAAGCGCCCAAATAATTATTACTGCCATGGCGATTATCGCGAGAGTCAGAACGACCTTCAGGATCATCATAAACACGCTTGTTTTGCTTGCGGCGATCGCCCAGAGCTGCCCCTTTGCGTCGCAGAAATACATCCTGCCGCTTTCCGATACGGCGAGCTTTCCGTTTGTGTAATCTATGATCTTGGCGATCTCGATGGCGGTTTGTTGTTCCTCGGTGTCGAGAACTCCGTAAAGATACCATATATCTCTTCCCGAATCGTAATGCGGCGCGGCGGTGTAGGCGCGCTGACCGTTGCCGTAGCAGATGATCGGAGCGGAGGCTCCTTTCAATTCGGGGAACGATTTGATTATCTCCATATTCAGTCCGTCAAGAATGAAAAAGCCCTCGGTAGAGCCGACGTAAACGCGGTTTCCGAATTCCGCGGGCGCGGTGAGTTCTCCGCCGATGCTGCAAATTTCAAGCGAGCCTTCCTCGGCAGTCCCGTCGGCTTCGAGGCGGAGCTTTCTCAGAGAGCCGTCCGCGCAGGTCATGAATATCGCGTATTTCCCCGCGAAAACGTTGGTAATCTGTTCACCTGCGGGATTTTCGGAGAATTCTCCGTTGTCAAAACGGCAGACAGCGAGATCATCTCCCGCGCCGAATACCACATATTCTCCGAACAGGGCGGGGGAGGTGAGCGCGTTTTTCGAGGAATATTCCCAGACAGGCTCTAAGCCGTTTTCGATATCCGCGCAGATGAATTTATACGCGCTTTCGGTCTTTACTCCGAAGTAGGCGAAATTGTCGATAACGGCGGCGTTTGTCGCGATCTCGCCGAACTGCCGTGAGCATTTTACGCTCATGTCTTCGGTGTTCACAACATAGATCGAGCTGCGCGTCGGCTGCACGAGGATTCCGCCCGCGATCGCGCCGCAGAATTCCTCGGAGATCTTTTCGTCGAACGCTGCCGCAGCAACGGTCGAGCCGTCAGCCTCGCGGAGCTTTTTCACAAGATTATTCGTCGGAAGGAACACATATTCTCCGTTGGCTATCGGCGCTCCGACAGTTGCTGCTTCGGGCGTGCTCCAGAGGATATCGACGCTGTTCTTGTCGTAGGGAGTTTTCGCGGGGAGCGCGCGCTCCGATTCCACGGCGAATCCGCCCGTGTTTTCGGGAGCCTCTGCGAACGCCGACGATGTCAGGATACACGCAGCGATTATTCCCGTTAAAATACTTAAAAACCGATTTTTCATTAGATTTTTATTGCCTCGCTTGTTAAGAACGCGTACAGGTAGATGCCGCGGACTGCCATTCCCGTAAGTGCGGGAAGCGCCTTGCTGTATATCTTTACCTGCTTTGCGTAATTTTCTTTTTCTCTTTCGAGATTCTGGACTGTGTCGCTTTTATAATCGACCACCACTATCTCGCCGTCCTCGACAAAATAGAGATCTATCCGACCCTGAACGGTTATTTCGCCGAGCTCTTCATCGCCGAATTCGCTGCCGTCGATCTCCGCGTAGAACGGCTGCTCGCGGCGGATCTCGTGGCTTTTTAACATTCGCTGACCGAGTTCCCCCAAAAGAAAATTCGCTATGAGCTTGGGGTCGATAAGCTCCGCTTCGCCCTCGGTAAGTCTGCCGCTTTCGCGCAAGTTTTCGATCGCGCGGATCGCTGTTTCCTCATAATCCGAAGCGGGAATGTTTTTGAAATCCTCGAGCGGCAGCACCTGCATACAATTGTGATAGGCGTTGCCCTTGTCCGCACCGGATCTCTCAAAATCCTGCGCGAAAACGGGCTTTGTCAGCACCACGGGCATCACGGAATTTTTATGTGCAAGCTCCGTTACCGAGAACTTCGCTCGACGGCGCGTGTCGGCTTCATACTTATAGCTAAAACGCATTCTCTCGGCAAGGCGCTCGGATTCTTCATCGGGAATATCGTATTCCACAGCCGTTTTTGTTTCGAGGATCGGCGGTGCGCCGTCGTCAGTTTCGGAGATTATCCTGCAATCAACGCCGCGCAGCCTTTCGCTTTCGGGATCGACGTTCCTTAAAAGCGAACCGAACACCCACCGAAACGGCACCGAGCCTTCAAAGATCTCGTCCGGCTCGTCGGGGGAGAAGACGGTGCCTACCCATTTATCATACGGGGCTTTCGCCAGCATTATGAGCTTTTCCTGAGCGCGGGTCATCGCGACGTAAAGCAGCCGCAGCTCCTCGCCGCAGAGCTTTTTTCGGTTGATCTTTTCGAGCGCGCAATAAGCAAGCGGCTTGCTCTTGAAGCGCTTTTTGATATCCACCTGTTTCATCGCGAGAAAATGATCGCGGTTTATCAGCATTGTTCCCGAATAATCGTAGAACATAAACGGATCGTCAAGCTCACTTAAAATGCACACGGGAACTTCCAGACCCTTGCTGCCGTGGAAGGTCATTATCCGCACGGAATCGGCGGTGTCCTCGGGCGCGGCGGCTTCTTCGACGTTCTGATTGCGGTTGCGGCGGGCGCGTTCTATAAAACGAAGAAAATCCCCGAGACTTCCGCCGTCGCGGGATTCAAAATCCGCGGCGAGTTCCTGAAGCCTGCGTATGTTCGCAACGCGGCGCGCGCTGTCTTCAAACGCGGCTACGATCGACACCGCGTCGGTGTCCTCGTATATCTTGCACACCAGCTTATACAGCGAATTTGAGCTCATATAATAGCGGAAATTGTTAAGATCGCTCATAAAACTCTGAAGGCGCGGATTTGCTTTGCGCTCTATGATTTTTTCATCGCCTAATTCGCTCAGATCAAGCGGTTTTGAACATATTCTCAGGCAATTAAACAGAGAATATTTTTTCATCGTTTTCGCGAGAGCTTTCGCTTGCTCGTTTGTGAGAGCGCCTTTTTCTATTCCGAGAATTCCTAAGCGAAGCTCCCCCATTTCCTCGGCGGTAAAGCGGTAGATCGGCGACATCAGTACCTTCAGAAGTTCCTCGTCTTTGAGCGGGTCGTCCACTACCGCGAGGTAATTCAGCATCAGATTTATTTCTTCGGAATCGAGGAAGCTCTGTCCCTTCGGCGCGGCGGAGGAGATCCCAAGCTCCGAGAGCGCGTCGCGGTAGCAGCTTATCTTCGATTTATAGCGCAGCAGTATCGCGAAATCGGAATACTTAGGGCGCACGAGAACGCCGCCCTTGCTTATCAGAAAATCCTTGTCGTCGTGCAGTTCTTTTATCCTTTTCGCGGCGTATCGCGCGAGCAGCATATCCTTGTTTTCTTCCGCGGGCTTGCCGTTTATGAGAACTATCTCGCTGTCGTATTTTTCGCGGTATTGTTCTTCGATCTCGGGAAGAAAATCCGCGCCGAATACCAGGCGGTTTTCGGGAGCTTCGTACTCCACGCCGCCGTATTCGGAGGTCATAAGTCCCGAAAACGCGGCGTTTACGGTGTCGATGACAGCCTTTCGCGAGCGGTAATTCCTGTTCAGCGGAAGCGCCGAAAAGCCGTCCGTACCGCCGCAGAGCTTCGCCATGATATACGGGTTTCCGCCGCGGAACGCGTATATCGACTGCTTGACATCGCCGACATAAAACAGCCTGCCGTTCCCAAGACGCTTGAATATTTCCGCCTGGATATCGTTGGAATCCTGGAACTCGTCGACGATAATGCAGCTGAAGCGTTCGGAAAGTCCGCGCCTGAATTCCTCATCGGAGAGCTTTTCCAGCAGCAATAATTCGCAGTCGGAAAAGTCGGGGCAGCCGGTGCTTTTCTTAATAAATCCGTAGTATTCGCGGTAAATTCTCAGCAGCTTTACAAACGCGCTGACTGCCGTTCTCTGAGCGGGCAGGGAATCCTCGCCGCTGTCCGCGGAGATCTTCAGGAGGTTTTCCACCGTTTCCTGAAGCGCGTTTTTGGCTGTGGTGAAGGAGGTTTTTGAGGGGATTTTCGCGCCGCGGTTAAGAGTTACCTTGGGCGGTTCTTCGCGCTCGCGAAGCGCCGAAAGTATTGCGCTCAACGCTTCCGGCGACGGGGACTTTTCGTATTCCTCGAAGTTATTAAAAAGCTCCTCAAATCTATCAAGATCGAACGCAATATACCTTTCGATCTCGGGGAGCACCTCGTATCTGAAAACCGCGAGGCTATCGGCTTTTTTGCCCTTTGTATCATTCGCTTCGATCTCGTCGGCTTCCGATTTCAGAGCTTCGGCGAGGTTCTCGTAGGAGATGAGATTTCTTTTCGCGCGGCGTATCTCAAGACTTATCGACGGCGTTATAAACGGAAGATAACGCTTTTCGAGGGTTTCTTGATCGCTGTAGACCGCGACCGCGGAGTTCAGCCAGCCCTCCGCGTCGGCGTAGGTGGAAAGCTCATCGGCGGCGGAGATTATCTGCTCCTGCAGGGCGCGGTCGTCCTCGAAATTGAAGGTGTAAAACAGCGTGTCGCGTTCCTCTTTTGTGAACGCGCGTTCTTCGGGAAGAGTATCGTCATAAAAGTCCTGCATTGCCGATTTTACCGCGCGCGACTGCATTGCGGCTTTCTTCGGCTCGTCCGCCAATGTGAAGCTCACCGGAAGCTCGAACGCCTCGGGATTCTCGCGGATTATTTTCAGGCAGAACGCGTCGATGGTCGAAATGCTCGCCTGACGAAGCCCGAAGAGCTGTTCGGAAAGGTATTCGTGCTGGGTGCGGGCTTCCTCGGAGCCGTCTTTCGCAAGCTCCGCCAGTCTTTTGTTTAACGCGGAATTCAGCTTTTCGCGCAGGCTTTTTGTGGCGTTTCGCGTGAAGGTCATTATCGCCAATGATTCCGCGCGGATACCAAGTTCTCTGTCCGACAGCAGGCGTATCACGCGTTCCACCAGAAGCGTGGTTTTTCCGCTTCCCGCGGCGGCAGTTACAACGGCAGGGGAGGTGTGCGGAAATTCAACAGCGCGAAGCTGTTCTTCATTTAATTCGATCATCGCGCTATTCCTCCTTATCGGTTTCGCTGAGATATTTGTTTTCCCAGCCGTCGTGCTTTTTATCGTACTGAACGACGGTTTTTCCCGCGTTCTTGCAGATATCCCCGAAGCGGCAGTAATCGCACGGGAGCTTTTGCTTCATGGAGCTTTTTCCGCTGATGTCGGTGAATTTCTCGTAATAAGAAATGGGAAGCGCGCCCACGTCTCCGTTAAACAGCGCGGAGAATTTCCCGCCGACGTTATTGATAAGATCATCGCACAGCTCCCCAAAATGCTCGGAGCTTACGGAATTTAGGCTGTCGGGCAGGAACGACTGCTCGATATCCTCGAGATGCTTTTTGTACTCGTCATACTCGGCTCTTTTTTCGGGGGAAAGCGCGTCGCGGTCGGAATTCATAAGCTCGGTTTTTCCGTCCTCGGCGGTGATTCGTTCGAGAATGAATTTCGTGTAATTTTTCAGGTCCTCGTCGGTCGCTTTGTCGCGGACGAGCAAGCCGCTTTCGTGATGATTCATCGCGAGCAGCTTGAAGGGGCTGATTTCCCTGTCGGACGCGCCGCTGCTTGCGGAGGGGATATAGCAGACTCCGCCCGCCGTAAAATGAACGTCGGGGTTATGCTCGTTCGCCTTGAGAAGCGCTGCAAGATACAGCAGCATCTGGATATTCACGCCGCCGAGAGCGTTGTACAGATCGAATCCGCGCACCGAGCTTTTGTAATCCACCGCGCGGACGTATGTCTTTTCCTCGCCGTTCTCTTTTACTGTGAACATATCGACGCGGTCGATCCTTCCGGAAACATAAACGTTCCGGTCACCGTCGAGCTTTATCGCGAGCGGCGCGGTTTTTATGACGCGCTCGGCGCCTTCAATCGCGATTCCCGTAAGGCTTGGGAGCTTTTCGGGACTTTCGGAGAACAGCTCCGCGGCGGGCGGGGGAGAGATGATCTTTTCCGCGTTTTCGACCGAGAATTTCAGCTCCTCGCCGCGTTTAAGATCAAGCTCGAAGAACTTCGGGCGATAGCTTCTCGAATAGAATTCCGCCTGCATCGAGATGAGAACGTCCGCCGCGGAATTCGCGATGTTGTTGAACAAAAAGCGCGTGCGGGCATCGTCGGAAAAGGTGTTGTTGGTTTCCAGACGGCAATACTCGTCGAGGTATTTTCTCGAGAGAGAATAGAGCTCGGCGCGGGTCAGCGAGCAGAGAAGCTCTATATCGCCGCCGATCTCGCGCAGCACACGTTCCAGCACAAAATGCACCGCATCGCCGCGGCGGGCGCTGTTGAATGCGCGCTGTTTTTTCTCGGAAACTCCAAGACCGTATTCGCAGAAATAGCTGAAGCGGCAAAGCCCGAGCTTTTCCACGGCGGTGGCTCCCACCTGCTTCGGAAACAGCAGCGCGGCAGTCTCGGCGGTGATGGAATGAGCGCTGCTTTCGGGACTTTGGGAACGCTCGGTTCTTATTTCCTCGAGATTCCTCACAAAATCGCCGCAGTCGTTTTTTATCAGTGCTTTTTTCAGAAGCGCGTTTTCTCTCGAATCGGAATTGATCCCGAACGCGCAGCGCATTTTCGCCGCCTTTACCGAACGGCAATAGAACGCGTCGTCGAAGTCTTTGGCGCGCTTGATTTTCGCGTTGGGGAACATTCCCTTTATCTCTTCGGTCACGGAAGAAATTTGCACGGGGTCGCCGGAGAGGTCGGTTTCGGAATAGCTTATGCAGAGGTATTCCGTGGGCAGGCAGACGGCTCTATACGCGCGGTAAAGCGACAGGCAATACTGCTCGCGAACGGATTTCAGAGAGAATTCTCCGCCGATCTCGGCAAGGCTCTCGCGGATAAGCTCGGTCTCGTATTGAGAGAAGATCCCCGTCTGAACGGCGGGCGTGGGGAACGTCTCGTAAGATGCTCCCACAATAAACGCCGCCTTGATGTTATCCGCGCGGGTGCGGTCGATGTCTCCCACCAGAACGCTGTCCAGCGTCTGGGGAGGATTTGCGAGAGTGGTTCCCGCGCACACGTCGCGAAACAGGCGGTAATATTCCTCGAGCGTAATATTATAGCCGGAAAGCTCTTTGTGAAGCGCGTTGAATATCTTCACCAGCGTATCCCACAGCCGCTGATACAGCGCGGTTTTTTCGCCGTCAAGCCCGCTTTCGGGCGATCTTACGCTCTTTGCGAACAGCACGCGCTTTACGTCTATGACGTTCACCAGAAAATCGTAGAGCATTTCGGTGAGCTGTGCGCCGTCGATAGTTCCCTTCGGGATCTTTTTGGAAAGCTCCCAGATGGGTTCTGCAACACTTTTGCGGATCTCCTCGGCGTCGGATACGCGGGTGTTGTCATCCTCGCCGAAGGTGAACGGCTTTTTGAGGTGCTCGGTGTTTAAATCCCACTCGAAAATGTAATCCTCAAACACGCTTACGTCATAGTCGGAAAGCCCCACGCGCTCGTTTTTTTCTTTATCGAATTTACTGAAAAATCCCGTTTTTATGCAGCTTAAAACCGCATCGACCGAGAAGCTGCGAAGCGCGTTCAACAGCGATATTACGACGTTCACCAGCGGCTGATACAGGATCGACTCGCGCATATCCGCGAACATCGGGATATCGTATTTTCTAAACGCGCTTTCGATGTATCTTCCGTAGCTTGAAAGATCGGTGCAAAGCACTGCTATGTCGCGGTAGCGCATATTGTTTTCATCGACGAGCTGCTTGATCTTTGCGCAGACAAAATCCGCTTCCTCATAGACGCTTTTGGCGGTTATCAGCTCACATTCCCCGCCGATCTCCATGCTGCTGTTTTCGCCTGTGAACAGCTTTTGCGACAGCTCGAAAAGCGCGTCTTTCCGCTCGTAGCGTTCGGGCAAATTATCTGTCACAAAATGCGTTTCTATTCCCTCGCCGATCGCTTTTTCGCGGAGCTTTGTTATGTGGGAATTCGCGGTCACAAAAACGTCCTTCGAGCTTCCTCGATCCACCGAAAATCCGAAGGTAACGTTATTCGCTTTCGCTATAAGATTACACAAAAAGCGAAGCTGACTGCTTGTGAAATCGTTGAAGCAGTCAACAAAAATATCCGCGCCGTCAAACGCGTGACAGGAGCTTTTTTGCAGAATATCCGCGGCGGGAGCGATGATGTCCGAGCTGTCTAGATAGTTCGCCAAAAGCGCTTCATAGCTTGTGTAGAGCAGGGAAGCATCGGATAATTTTTTCAGAAGAAGCGCGTTTTTTTCGAGCTTCTTTTCGCAGATGAGCTTTTCGACGCTAAGCTCCAATCCGCGCGCGGTAAGCCCCGTCAGCTTAAAGCCCGAGACGGTGCTTTCCATCTTCTCGCAAAAGCCCGCTCTGCCGGCAATTCCCGAGAGCGATTCCAGCATATCCTTGCAGTCGTTTACAGCCTTGTGCATCACTACGCTTTTTACGATGTCGTCGGCTCGGGGACGGTTCTCGCCGCCCTCGCGGAGTATCTCCGACGCCATAGCCGTAAACGTCGATATCTCGACCTCGCGGCTTTTGCAGAGCAGGTTCTTCTGCTTGAGAATTCTGTAAACGGCGCGCTCGGTCTCGTATTCGAACTGCTCGGGAACTATGTAGACGATCCTCGCCGATCTTTCGCCGCTTTCCAGCAGCTTTACAAGCTCCGTGCGGACTCCCGACGAGATGTCGAAATTCGCTTTTCCAACAATGAAATTAACCAATGGTATGCTCCTTTTCGGCTGTTTCGTAAAGAATCGCGTTGCCTTGCTTTCCCGTAATTTTTATCAGACCGACCGTTCGCAAAAGCTCTGTTCTGAGCGACGAACGGGCTTCCTTTGCCGCGCTGCAAAGCTCTTTTTTTGTGAAAACGGGCGGAAGGTTTTCGGGAAGAAAAATTTTATAATCGTTTTGATTTTCGAGGAATATTTCCTCGACGATCTCGAGAGGGATCTTCTCTATCACACACTTTTTTCTCGCTGATCTGTTCTTCATATCGGGGAGCTTTTCTCCGTGATAATAAACGCGTTTTTCTATCTTCATTCTCACGAGGATCACCCGCAGATTTTCGTTGTTTAAAAACCTGCGGATCGAGTAAAGCTCCTCAAAAATTTTAAGCTGTGAACGCAGCTTTTTCGCGGGCGTTTCGCGCGTTATCTCGCCGCTTTCGGCGTTTATGAAAAGCGTTTTATACTCGGCGGTCACGGGGTGTACGACCGTCACGCGCGAGTATTCCAAAAACGTTTTCAGCTTCTCCGAGAGCCTGTGCAGAGAGCGCGTTTGAATTTCAAAAATCCCGTCCTCGCAGACAGCGTCCGCAAAAAAATTTCCGATCTTTATCTCCTGCTCGTCGGAAAACGGCGCGTAGAAATTTTTTAGCGCCGCGTGGATGAGCTTTTCGTTCTGGGTACCGACTGAGCCGTGGATGCCCTTTTCGCGCACCATCGCAGCCTTTAACGCCTCGGAAAAATGTTCGCTTTTATCCTCGGGAAAATTCGCGCTGTTCAATAAATTTCGCCACCCCGTCGTTGTCGTTTTTTTCGATAATGATATCGGCGGATTTTTTCAATGCTTCGTGGGAATTCTCCACCGCAACGCCCACGTCCGCCGCTTTTATCATCGGAATATCGTTTAAATTATCGCCGAAGCAGATAAGCTCGTCGGCTCCCGTAAGCGCTTTTATCTGATTCACAGCGTTCGCTTTGGAGGCGCTTTTATCGTAGATCTCATACCAGATCATATCGTCGTAGGTATCCTTTTGGACATTCCGCGAATAGCCGTTTTTTTCGGTGAACACCTCGTCGAGCGCGGGTACCTTTTTGCCGGGATCAATTACCGTAAAATAAAAAATTTCCCCCTCGAAAAGCGCGCTGTAATCGCTTACGGGGCGAAGTCTTTTATCGCCGCGCCGCGAATTTACATAGCTTTTGACCTCGTCAAAGCGGCTTTCGAGGTAGGAGACTTTTTCCGTGCCGTTGATATACGAATACACCAGCGGCGCGATTTTTTCCTTTATAAAGAATTCTTTTGCAAGCTCGCGGCATTCTTCGGAATAGACGTTCTCGATCAGATGCTCGCCGGTTCTCGGGTCAATGACGAAAACTCCGTTAAATGTCGCGGCAGGGCAGGAAAGGTTCAGCTTTTTTACCAGCGGAAACGCGCTAGAAAACGAACGCGCTGTCGCGTAGGTGAACATCACTCCCGCGCCGATCAGGCGGTTGAGAGCGTCTGCGGTGTATTCCGAAACGGAAGCGTCCGACCGCAGCAGCGTTCCGTCAAGATCGGTCACATAGAGCGTCATTATCAATAATCCTTACAGCCGTCCACCGCAAAACGGTGGCTTAACATATACTCGCGGAGCCTGTCCATAGTCGGAAGACAGTCAAGCTCGCCCTCCGCCTGGATAGCGATGCAGCCGCACGCGTTCGCGCGGACTACTGCTTCTCCAAGCGGCACTTCTTCGGTTATTCCGCTGATAAGTCCCGCCGCAAACGCATTTCCCGCGCCGTGAACGTCGACGACCTTATCCGCGCGGAAGGTCGGCGCGTAGCCGTTTTCTTTCGCGCTTTTGTAATACGCGCCTTTTTTGTCCAGCTTTACGACGATCTTGCGCGTTCCGAGCTTGAGATAATGCTCGGCGATCTCCTCGGGATCTTCCAGACCGCAAAGCGATTTTGCGTCCTCCTCGCTTGGCAGGAATATCTCCGACAGCGCGGCTATCCCGTTTATCAGCTCGTTATTCACCTGCTTTATTTTGTTGAGATCAGGGTCGAATACCACCGGTATCTCAAGCCCGCGGCACCTTTCGCAGAGCGTCTTCGCGGCTTCTTCACATTCCTTTGAGAACGCCACCAGTCCTCCCGAAAAATAGACCGCGGAGAATTCCTCAAGAATTAAGGAATCGAGCGGATCAGAGCAGGAAAACCGCGAGGTCAGTATCCCAAGACGCGCGAGACCTACGGATATCCCCGCAAGCTCGTCCGCGTGCAGCGCGGATTTTTCTACCAACAAAACCTTTTCCATATCCGATACCTCACTTGTCAAACAGCTTCATATTCCCGTCCGGATAAGCAAATCCCACAAAACCGCCACTTTGGAGCCTGTTTAAAAACGCTCCGAGCTTTTTCGGCTTTTTATAGATAGACACGTCGTATTTTTCGCGCAGCTCTTCGGCTTTTTGATATACCTCCGCGAAGTTTTCTTCGTAGAAGATCGCGATCTTTTCTTTTTCCGAGGAAGCGCGTCCCATATCGCTAAGGATGCTGAAAATTCTCTCAAAGCCGATCGAAAATCCGCAGGCGGGAATGTCCTCGCCGATGAATTTTCCGATGAGCTTATCATAGCGTCCGCCGCCCGCGACCGAGCTTCCGAAGTTCTCGGAACGTATCTCGAAGACCGTTCCGGTGTAATAGCCCTGACCGCGCACCAGCGAGATATCGAACTCGATGCCGTATTTTCCGCCGGCGATCGCCTTGCTGTCGGTGATTATTCTCGTAAGCCGCGCGGCAGCGTCCTTTCCGACGATATGCTCGGCGTTCTCGAGAGACAGCGGGAGCTTTCCGAGAACCTCCGAGAATTTATCCACCGCGGACTTTTCGTAGCCCTTTTCCAGAAGCTCCGCTACAACGCCCTCCGCGCCGATCTTATCCAGCTTGTCGAAGCTTACGCACACAGACGGGAGCTGTTCCGCGGAAAAGCCCATTTCCGAAAGCAGCGCGTTCAGCAGGGTCCTGTCGTTTATTCTCACGGTAAATCCGCCGATATCGAGCGCCATAAGAGCCTTTGCGGTGACCGCGATAAGTTCGATCTCGCATTCAGGCTCGGGGTCGCCGATAACGTCGATGTCGCACTGCATAAACTCGCGCAGGCGCCCTTTCTGGGGATTCTCGGCGCGGTATACCTTGTCCATCTGGATCGCCTTGAAGGGGAAGGGGAGGCTGTTGCGGTTTGCGGCAAAATAACGCGTAAGCGGCAGCGTCAGATCATAGCGCAGTCCCATATCGCAAAGCTCGTTTTCCTTGCCTGTGTTATTTGCAATATCATCGAGCGCTTTTTGCAGCTTGTCGCCGCGCTTTAATATCTTGAAAATGAGGTTGAGATTGTCGCCGCCGTCGCTTTTATCGAGATTTTCGATGTCCTCGACCGCGGGCGTCATTATCCTCGAAAAGCCGTTTTGGCGGTAGATCTCGAATACTGTCCGCTGAATGCTCTCGCGAAGCTCCGCCTCGGCGGGAAGGAAATCGCGGGTGCCTTTTACGCATTTGATCTTCATATTGTTCCTTTCTTTTGCAAAATCGGGATAATTCCGATTTTGAACGCAATTTTCGGTTTTTATGTTTGTTATTTTCTAGGTTAAATTATACCATATTCGGGCGAATTTTGTCAAGGATATTTTTATTCTTTTTCCCACAAAAAAGCCTGAAAATGCGGTTTTGACGGTTTTTTGAGAACGCTTCCGCGCGTTTTGAGATGGAATTGTGAAAAACATAAAAAATTGCGCTTTGCTGTTTGTTAATTATAGCAATTATGTACATTGCGAAAGAAGACAATATTTGGTATAATATATTTGTATGTGGTATCTATTGATGTATCATGCAGAAGATTAGGAGGTAAAACCAATGATTTGTCCTTTTTGCAACAAAGAGCTTCCCGACGGTTCGGCGTTCTGCGGTTTTTGCGGAAACAAGCTCACCGGCGTCGCTCCCGTTGAGGAAAGTGTTCAAGAAGTAGAAAAAATCACCGAGAGCGTTGAAAATACCGCAAGCGCGGCTGTTGAGGAGACCGCTGCGGCTGTCGAGGAAGTTAAGGAAGCTGCCGCGGCTGTTGAGGAAAACGTTGCGGCGGTTGAGGAAAAGGCTTCCGAGGCTGCTGCGGAGACTGCTGCGGCTGTTGAAAATACGGCGGCTGCGGTTGAAGAAAAGGCGGCAGAGGCTGTCGGAGCCGTTGAAGAAGCGGCAGCGACTGTTCCCGAGAACGCCCCGCAGGCTGCCGGAGCTGGCATTGCGGCTGTTGCGGACGCGGTAGGGGAGAACGTTCCCGAGGCGACTGCTCCTGCGGCAGACGGCGCGGCAAAGTCCTTCGACTTTATGGCGCTTATCAAAGACAAGAGATTCATTATCTGCGCGGCGGCTGTTCTGGCTGCGATCATCGTGATCTGTATCGGCGCAGGGATCGCGGCGGCTGCGGCAAACGCAAGCCCCATCAAGGGCGTGTATTCCACCGCAGGCAGCGCGAGCGATTATTCTGTTTTGTATAACGGCAAGGTCGTAGGGACCGATTTCTCGGGTTCCGCGAGAGTGAGAGCTGAATCCGCCGACGGCAAAAAGGCGCTTCTTACCGACAAGAAGGATCTGTATTATATGTCGAACGGCAAGATCACCGAGATCTGCGACGATCTCACAAACGCGAACGTTCTTCTTTCCGCAAACGGAAACACCGCGGTATTCATCAGCGACGGCGATCTTTGCGTTTATTCCGGCGGCAAGCTGAATAAGGTCATGGAACTTAACAACGCATCGAAAGCCACCTTTGCGGTATCTCCCGACGGAAAGACGGTCGTATTCTCCGATTATGACGACGGTACATATAGAGCTTACGCGTGGAAGGGCGGAAACAAGGCTATCGACCTTGACGCTAAGGGCGCTGTTGCGGCGGTAAGCAACGGCGGCAAGATGATCTACGCTGCCGACGAAAAGAGCGGCAAGCTCACCTATATGAAGGGCATGAAAGGCTCGTTTGAGAAGCTGGATGAATGTGACACGATCGTTGCGATGTCCTCCGACTTCAACAAGATCCTTTACAGCAACAAATCCGGGCTGTTCTACTTCGATTCGTCGCTTAAGGATTCCATAAAAGTTGCGAAGAATTTCTCAAGCCTGATAGTTCCCTCGGATACGACAAGCGTTACCTGCGTGTTTGGTTCGGCTTATCTTATCGACAACTTTAAGAGCCTGTATGTAAGAGACAGCTACAGCGGCTACAACATTCACAAATACACCCGCAAGGGCAAGGAATACGAAAAGGGCGACAAGATCGCTTCCGATGTAAGAAGAGCTTCGCTCTCTACCGACGACAACAGCTTCGTATTCGTCAACAGAGACGACGAGCTTATCAAGGTCTCCGGTTCCAAGCCCGACAAGAAGACTGTTATCGACGAGGACGTTGACACCTACAGAGCCGACAGCGCGCTGAAATTCGTATACTACACCGATGACGACGGCGATCTGCGCTACGGTACGAAGAAAACAAAGATCGCTTCCGACGTTAAGTCGTTTGTTGTAAACGACAGCGGCGTATGCGTATTCTTCGATGATGACGGCGAACTGTATTACAGCGTTAAGGGCGGCGATAAAAAGAAGCTTTCGATCTCCGACGTTGAAAGCGTAAGCATCAACGTCATGGATATCGTCTATGTTGTTGCCGACGACGAGCTTTATGTAAGCACCAACGGCAAGAAGTTTACCAAAACAGGCGTTGAGGTATAAACAGGCAATGTAAACCGAAGACAGCGGCATTGAGCGGAGCCGGTTCACGGCTCGGCTTGCTGCCGCCGTTTTATTGACAGAAAGGAGATAAACTATGATTTGTCCCAATTGCGGCAAAGAAGCAAGCGAAGGCGCAAAATTCTGCTTAGACTGCGGGACTAAGCTCGAGGTGTTCGCTCCCGCACAGAGCGTTCCTACGCCTGTAAACAGTGTTCCTACACCCGTGAACAGCGTTCCCACGCCCGTAAACAGTGTTCCCACGTCTATGGAGACTAACACACCTGCACCCGCGGAAAGCGTTTCCGGCGGAGCGGTCACTATGGAAAAAATGCCCCAGGCGCAGGAATTTTCGGCGGACGAGCCTGTTAAAGGAACTGCGCTCAAGCCCGAGAAATCCGGCAGCAAAAAGGGTAAGATAATCGGCGCGTCGGTTGCGGCGGCAGCGGCGCTGCTGGTCGGCGGAGGAGCCTTGGGCTGGACCTTCGGACGCGCGAACATAATCCACACATTCCTCGGAGATCAGAAATACGCGGCTTCGGTCGCGCAAAAGCAGCTTGACGCGCTTGCGGATTCTCCGGTGCAGGGTATGCTTGTAAGCGCTGTCGGAACGCCCGTCGCTATGAGTTCCGCAAATTCTTCCTCGTCTTCGTCAATGGACGGCGAGGATTCCGACGAGCCGTCGTTTGATCTAAGCCCCGTGCTGACGTCGCTTGCGTCGTCTGTTAAGGATATGGTTCCCGACAAGGGAGTTACCGTTGACTACAACGCAAAGCTGAATTTCTCCGACGAGCTTCTCGAAAGCATGGCGGACGACATGGATATGGAGAAGGAAAAGGCGAAGGAGCTTATCGACGCTATCGGCGACCTGCACTTCGGCGGTTCGCTGAAATTCACCGAGGAGGGCATCGCGCTCGCTTCGCAGTACACCGAGAACGGAAACGATCTCTTAAAGCTCTGCGCTTACTATGACGACGAGACCAAGGCTTATTATCTGGCGCTTCCCAACGCTTCCGACAAGAGCCTGAAGTTCTGTGACAAGGCTTTTGAGATCGACATGGACGCGGTTTATTCCGCAAAATCCGGAAACGACGATTATAAAAAGATGCTTAGGGATATCAGCGACGCGTATTCCAAAAACCTCAAAAACGCTGAGCTGAGCTATGAGACCGAGGAGGTTTCGATAGGCGAGGTTTCCTTTAACGGAAAGGTCATCAGCGCCAAGTTTGAGGGCGAGGAGCTGGCGGATCTTTTGAGAGACGTCGGCGACGCTATACTTGAAAGCGACTTTATTGATTCGCTCGGCGCGGATGTAAGCGAATTTAAGGATGATATCGAGGATGCTGCCGACGCGCTTGAGGACGGCGACGTTAAGGCGAGCCTCAAGATCGACTTTATGATGAACGCCAACAACTCCGTTGCGGGCACGAGAGCCGTTTTTGAGGTGAGAAACAGCAGAGGCGATAAGGAGACCACCTCCGTGGTTTATCTGAACACCAAGTCGGGCGTTGCGATGTCGGTCAAGGCTGACGGCACCGAGCAGATCAGAATGGTTCAGGAACAGGAGACCAGGACCTCCGGCAAGTATGTTATTACCGTAAACGACGGCGGCGACAAGGTTAAGCTCACCGTTAAGTACGAAGAGCTTTCGATGAAAAAGGTTCTCGGAGAGCAGAGAGTTCTCGGAAAATTCTCGTTTGCTTTGCCCGAGGAATTCGGCGAGGCCGAGATCGTTGACGGCTTTGTTGTCGATAAGTTTGAGATCGAGATCTCCGAGGACGGCGGCGCGCTAGTTTATACCTTTAAAATCTCCGATAAGAATAAGAGCAGCGTTTCGATGAAGTTTGCGATCTCCGAGGGAGTGTCCGACGATATTAACGCGGATTCTATGCACGTTAATAACGCTATCGACGCTGTAAACGACCCCGAGGCTGTTTCCGACTATGGAACGGAGGTTCTCGAATACCTCGCAAATCAGTGGAGCAACAGCAAGTTTATGAACGCGATCCCCGTGGACGACGAAATGACAGTCGCGGAAATGCTGAAGCTGGAGCTTGACCGCATGAACAGAGAAAAGCTCCTCGTTAAGAATTACAAGGACTACAACGATTCCACCGTAAGAAACGCCAACAGAATGGCAAGCGGCGTCTACTCGGCGGTGAGATCCACTTTGAACAACGTTTCGTTGCCTTCAAAGAATCCCGTTACCGTAAAGGGCTACTTTGATCCCGACGGGAAATTCACGGTAACCGACAACGGCGGAATCTCGGGCGTTGATACGCTTCTCGGCGACAAGCTGAGCGGCTATAACAGCGACTACAAAAACGCGCACGTAGAGTTCCTGCTCTGGAGCGGCAGAGGTCCGCTTGTGGGTGTTTCCGTTACCATGACCGACGACAACGGCAATCTTCCCGCAGCGCTTCCCGGTCACTACAATTTCCTTGATAAGAAATATCCGTGGGGAACTGCTGAGGACGTAAACTATTCGGGAGCGTTCGTTGTCGGCGCTTATCCCACTCTTGCAAACGGCGAGGGCGGCGAGACCGAGGCTAAGGACAAGGAGCTCGCTCAGAAGGTAACTGCATACAACACCTACGCTAAGATGGCTTATGAGTCGTTTAGGGAGTATCTTGCCGATAAGGGCGTTACGATCAAAAATATGAACAGCAGCACTGCCAACTTCAATGTTTCAAACGACTGGAAGGTGAGCGGATTAAGCTCCTACTACTTCTCTAAGTCGATTGATGTTGACGACCTTAGCGAATATATGAGCGGCAGGCTCTCCGACTTGGATGGCGGTTACGTTTTTATTTATTTTTATGACAACAAGGTGGTCGGAGCAGCTGTTTCCGACAGCTACATCAGCGGAATAGATGCTGCTCATTTTTCATTCGGTGTGACGGGTGCTTGGTCTTACATGGACGGACTTAATTCGAGCGGAAAAGTAATTGGAACCTCCCCCGTGCTTCCCGCGCTCGGAGATAAGCTCCCCGACTCGGTTGTGAACGAGCTTGCGGGAACCTGGAATGCAAACAGAAGCAGCGATACGGTTACATTTACCAGAGATCAGCTTTCTGACCTGCAATCGCTCTCTCTCACGACCTCCGCGTTTAACCTTGTGCTTTCAAACGGCGACAGGATCAGCTACTATTACAACAGCGGCTACATCTACTACAACAACACGATGTACAACAAAAACTGATTCTCGTTAAATAATTATCCCCGTAAAGACAAACGTCTTTGCGGGGATTTTTTTGTTTTTTCGGAAGAGCTTTGCTGTAAACAGAACTAGCCTTATCGAATATAATATTAAGGCGATTTATAAGGCAACACTGTACAAAGACCGCCCTGCGGGCTTTATGCGCGTCTTGCTTGCATCTTTTCCGCCATCTTTGCCCAAAAACTCCTTGAAATACA
>JAFLUD010000139.1 GCA_022508965.1 Oscillospiraceae bacterium | reverse complement strand
TTCACTGCCGCTTCGCGTCAGTGGTTTTGCTCGCTTCGCTCGCAAAACGCGGGCAACCCGCGCCCCGCGCGCTACACATTCAAATAACATCCACGAAGCGGACATAATTGTCCATTCTACATTCTCAATTAAAAACGCTCCTTCGGCTTTCGAGGGAGCGTTTTAACTTATTACTTTACACTTTCCACTGTCAACTGTACACTGTCAAATCAGTTCCGAATTATTGATCGCCGAAACCAGCGCCTTGATCGAGGAGTTGATGATATCGGTGTCAATGCCGACGCCCCAGCTTACCGCGCCGCCCGGCAGGGATATCCCGATGTAGGAAGCCGCCTTTGACTTAGAGCTTTGCTCGATCGCATTTTCGGTGAACGTCGAGATGGTGTAATCAATTCCCAGCGCGTCTTTGATAGCGTTGGAAACTGCGTCCAGACGACCGTTGCCCGAGCCGCGGAGCTTTCTGCCCTCGCCGTTTATCTTCACGGTGACCTCCGTGGAGATCTGCTCGCCCTGCGTGTAGTGCGCCTCGACAACCTCCAGCCGCTTTTTGAGATTAACGTAGGTATTCTCGAATATCTCGTAGACCTCGGCGGGCTTAAGCTCCTTGTGCGCTCTGTCGGAAATCCCCTTGACGGTGTAACCGAAGTGCTCGCGCATCTTGGGAGGCATAACGATGCCGTAGTTCTGCTCCATAAGGTAACCTATGCCGCCCTTACCCGATTGAGAATTGATTCGGATAACGTCGCCCTCGTATTCTCTTCCGAGGTCATGCGGATCAATGGGAATATACGGAACGTTCCAAACCGTGAGATTCTTCTCCTCACGGTATTTCATACCCTTCGCAATAGCGTCCTGATGCGAGCCCGAGAACGCCGCGAACACCAACTGCCCGCTGTACGGCATACGCTCGTAAACTCTCATGCGTGTCAGACGCTCGTATATCTCAACAAGCTCGGGCAGATTCGAGAAATCCAGATTCGGCTCGACCCCGTGAGTGTACATATTCAAAGCCAGCGTGATGATATCGACGTTTCCCGTGCGCTCGCCGTTTCCGAACAGCGTACCCTCGACCCTGTCCGCGCCTGCCAGCAGCCCCAGCTCTGTGTCCGCGACAGCGCAGCCGCGGTCGTTGTGCGGGTGAAGGGAAACAATGATGTTCTCGCGGTTGTGAAGCTCCCTGCACATATACTCGATCTGCGAAGCGTAAACGTGCGGCATGGATTCCGACACAGTGACCGGCAGATTGATGATGACCTTGTTGTCGGGAGTGGGAGCCCATATATCGATGACCGCGTTGCAGATCTCCGCCGCGAACTCCGGCTCGGTTCCGGTAAAGCTCTCCGGCGAATACTCAAAACGGAAGTTCCCGGGAGTCTTAGCCTTGAACTCGTTCATCAGCTTAGCGCCGCTTGTCGCGATCTCGATGATCTCCTCCTTGCTCTTGCGGAACACCTGTTCACGCTGAGCGACCGACGTGGAATTGTAGAGGTGAACGACGGCGTTCTTGCAGCCCTCGAGAGCCTTAAAAGTCTTTTCGATGATATGCTCGCGGCTCTGGGTCAATACCTGAACAGCCACGTCGTCGGGGATCAGATCGCGCTCGATAAGCGCGCGGCAGAACTCGTATTCGGTATCGCTTGCCGCGGGGAACCCGATCTCGATCTCCTTAAATCCCACGCGCACCAGCTGCCCGAAGAACTCCAGCTTTTCCTCCAGGCTCATGGGAATGATAAGCGCCTGATTTCCGTCGCGCAGATCGACGCTGCACCAGATAGGCGGCTTTTCGATGCACTCCTTTTTCGTCCACTCAAGACAAGGGTAGGGCGGCATAAAGTAACGTCTTTGATACTTGCTTGAAAATTCCATAACAATTCCTCCTATAAAATAATGTTGTAAAAATCCGGGATTCCAAAGGGACGAGTCCCTTTGGCGCAGCTTTACAAAACTGCAGGGCAGTTTTGTAAAGCGCAATGGCACTCGCGCGCCGCTTTGCGGCGCACGACCGCTCATTGCTAGCTCCGGGACTTCGTCCCTCCGGGGTGCAGGGGCGAAGCCCCCAATGGGGTGCGGGGCAAAGCCCCGCCATAAAAAAGAAAGCCACGAAGCGCGAAGAACGCTGAACGCAGTCCAATGCGCGAAGCGCGAGGACTGTGTTCAGCCGTTCGCAGCGCGGATCGGCGCAGACAAGCCCGTAGCCCGAACAAGTTTCCCGCAAATAAAAAAACTCCATCACTGTCCCTTAGGACAAGAGATGAAGCCAAAACTCCACGGTACCACTCTCATTGGCAGAAAACTGCCCGCTCATACACGTCGATCAACGTGATCCTCTGTAACGGGAGGACCCGAAGCGGATTACTTAGCAAGCGGAAGACGCCGCGGTTCATTCGCCCTGCTCGGGGAGGAGCTATATCCGTGCCGCATTGCCGTTTCGCACCTGCCAACGGCTCTCTGAGAATGCTGTGCGCGAACTTATTTCCCTTCAACGCATTTCAAATATTCTAGGAATATTATATCACGCAAATTCAAATTTGTCAATAGAATTTTATGGGAACTTTTTAAAATGTCGAAAAAGTGCTTGACAACCGCAATATATTGTGCTATACTGAAACAAGAGCCAACAAGCTCTCAGACCTTGTCAGCTCTAAAACAAAATGCCTTATCAAGAGAGGTTTCAGCGAAAGCGGGGGACTGGTCCCTACGAAACCCGGCAACCTGTCAG
>JAFLUD010000138.1 GCA_022508965.1 Oscillospiraceae bacterium | reverse complement strand
TTTATGAGCGCCGTCGGCTTTATGATGAGAGGAGAAGAAAAATGAAAAAGCTGTTCGAGAAAAACGAGGTAATGTTCGCGGTGGTGCTGATAATCATTTATGTTGTCGGCAACAGCGTTATGATGAATATTTCCGAGGACGCGCTCGTGCAGAATATCGGCGCGGCGGTCTTCAATGCGGTGATGTCGGCGCTGCTGTTTATCTTCATCAGGAAAAACGATCTTATGAAGCACGTCGGGCTTTGCCGCTCGGAGGTCTCGGCAGCGAAAATGTGGCTCTATATCCCGCTTATCGTCGGCGCGGCAGGGACGATGGTTTTCGGTATCGGACTTGAGATGTCCCCGGAAGCAACCGTTTTCCGCACTGTAAAAATGCTGTTTGTGGGATTCCTCGAGGAAGTGATCTTCAGAGGCTTTTTATTCAAGGGAATATGCAAGAGCAATGTCACCAGAGCGATAGTTATTTCCTCAGTAACTTTCGGCATCGGACACGTCGTGAATCTCTTTAACGGCTATGATCTGCTTAACAACATAGTGCAGATCGTCTTTGCAATCGTCGTGGGATTTTTGCTGGTGTTTATTTTCCACAGGACCGGCAGCCTGCTTGCCTGCATTGGGTTCCACTCGCTTAACAACTGCGTGACGGGCTTTGCTTCGGGCGAATATCTGATAAACGCCCTCGGAAGCGTTCATGCAGCCGAGATAGCGATCTCCGCGGCTAAAACGGTTATCCTGGCGATCTATATGATCTATGTCATCAAGTTGCCGAAAAGAAAAACGGAAATTAAGAGTGCACAATAATTTAAAGCGCAAGGCGAGCCGCCTTTGGTTTTCCGTTCCGTACGCGTAACATCTCCAAAGGCAGACGCTCGAATGGTGTGATACTTTATATCGAACGCTCCTTAATCGGGGCGTTTTTTTCTTTTCAAACCCGATTGACTTCTTCGTAGGAAAGAGGTATAATATTATTAACAATTTAATTTTCAAGGAGGTTATCTTATGCTTGAAAAGATAAGCCAGAAAAAGCTCAAAAAGACCGACGTCATCGACCAACTGAAAGCTATGCGCGAGGAACTCATTACCCTCGCGAACCGCGCCAAATCCTCAAAAATTCCCGTTATAATAACCATAGACGGCTGGGCTGCGTCGGGTAAGGGTTCTCAGATCGCAAAGCTCATAAAGTATATGGATCCGCGGTTTTATAATGTCGAATCCATACGCAAGCCCAACGCCGTTGAGGCGAGAAAGCCCTGGCTGCACCGCTATTGGCAGCGGCTGCCGAAGCAGGGGGAATTCCTGATCCTCGACGGAAGCTGGTACCGCGACACCGTAAACGCTCTGGCGTTCGGTGAGATCGACAAGGATGAATACAAGAAACGAATAAGCGATATCAACACCTTTGAACGTCAGCTCACCGATGACGGATATCTCATAGTCAAGCTGTTTTTGCACATCTCGGAATCCGAGCAGCGTGATCGTCTCGATAAGCTGGAAGCCTCCGAGATCACCCGTTGGCGCGTTACCGACAACGACCGCTTGAACAACAAAAACTACGACAAGTTCTTAAAGCGTTACGATAAGATCTTCTCGCGCACAAACACCGAGTTCGCTCCGTGGAATATCATTCCCGCGAACGACAATCTCACCGCGCAGTTCTCGATCATGACAGCCGTAAACGAAGCGGTAAAGGGAGCCTGCGACGCTAAGGAAAAAGGCGAGCGTTTTCTGCAAAAACCGCAGTTTCCCACTACCGACTATAAGCCCGGGGAATTTAAGCTCGTCAAGACGAAAAAGCTCGCGAAGATCGACATGAACAAATCGCTTACCGACGAGGAATACGGCAGATATCTGGAGAAATATCAGAGCAGACTTTTCGCTCTGCAAAATATCTGCTATCAACGGAAAATTCCCGTTATAATTGCCTACGAGGGTTGGGACGCCGGCGGAAAGGGCGGGAATATCAAACGCGTGGCAAGCGCGCTGGATCCGCGCGGATATGAGGTGAAGCCTATCGCCTCACCCGAGCCGTCGGAGCTTGCGCGGCACTATCTCTGGCGGTTCTGGACGCGTATTGAAAACGACGGTCACTTTACCATCTTTGACCGCACATGGTACGGCAGAGTTATGGTCGAGCCGATAGAGGGGTTCACCTCAAAGCAGCGCGCGGATATGGCTTACCGCGAGATAAACGAGTTTGAGCGTCAGCTTACCGACTGGGGAGCGATCGTGATAAAGTTCTGGATAAACATCGACAAGGACGAGCAATACCGCCGCTTTAAGGAACGCGAGAATACTCCCGCCAAGCAGTGGAAGATAACCGACGAGGACTGGCGAAACCGCGAAAAGTGGGACGAGTACGAGAAAGCCGTTGACCGTATGGTGGAGCTTACCTCGACGGATTTCGCTCCGTGGACTATCGTTGAAGGCAACGACAAAAAATACGCCCGCATCAAGGCGCTCAAGACTATATGCAGGCGAATCGAAGAACGTCTGTTCGATTCCAAAAAAGACGATTGAACCGGCGGGGGCATTTTGGTAAAAGTGAAAACTATGTGAAAATTCTCGATTGTCATATTTACAATTCCCTTGAAATTAAGTATATCAATAAATAAATAGATGTTACAAAACAGTTGAAAGAATACGAGGTCGCCTTCGGACGGCGAGTGGCAAAGGTTTCCGTTGTCTGTGCGATTGTTAAAAAAATTTCAAAAACAAGTGAGACTTTTATCGAGTTTATACGACTAATATATGAAGGAGCTCAAAATCCTTTTCGGAAAGGAGCAAGTCAATGGACAACGGTGCAAGTAGCTACCGCCGTTACCT
>JAFLUD010000137.1 GCA_022508965.1 Oscillospiraceae bacterium | reverse complement strand
GCATAAGATGCGGGCATTTACCATAATCTTCGCTATCGCTATGAGTATGGCGGCGATGACCTGCGCGGCGTTTTTGGTGCGCAGCTCGACGCTGGCAGAGCTTGAGCGGTGGCTTGATGAGACGGGGAACTACGATCTGCTGTTTATCGACGCATCGGAGGAGCTTCTTTCGCGGTATCAAAACGACGGGCGTTTCTCGGAGACGGGGCTGCTCTACCGCAGCGGAAACGTCTCTGTGCCGGACGGCATGGAGGCGGTGTACGGAGGTATCTCGAGCGGCGCAGAAGGGATTTTCCACTTTACTCTCGAGGACGGAAGATATCCGCGAAAAAGCGGCGAGATCGCGGCGTACCGCACCTTCCTTGAGGCGAACGGCTGCGCCGCTAAGGTCGGGAACACCCTTACGCTGGAGCTGCGCGATTTTGACGGGAACGTCAGAAAAACCGAGGAGTATACCGTGGTCGGCGTGCTGTGGGATCAGACGGGAAATATATGGAACGGGGGTGACGGGATCATTCACAGAAGACTTCCCGCTTTGGACGATCATAGAATTTTTAGAGGCGAATATCGCGAGGATTTTACTCTGCCGTGGGTGTATATGTGCGAGGATGAGCTGCCCGAGGCTTCTGTACGCGATCTTATGGCGACAGCACCCTCTGCTTTGAAGGAGGTAGAGGCGGAGCTTAACGAAAACGGCGTTGATTATATCACTACCTACAGGGTGTTTTGGCTGAATTATAAAGCGGATTCTAATATCAATCACGACATCGCTGAGGAAGATGTTATCGACTCGCTTTGGAACGCCCGGAAGGATAGATATTCGAGATGGCTTATGCCTGTTATTACGGTAGTTATCGTGCTGGTGGGGTTTGTGTCGATAAGCAGCGTTATTTCCACGTCGCTTTCGGAACGGCGGCGGCAATTCGCGATGCTGCGCTGCATCGGTATGGAAAAACGAAGAGTGCTTTCGATGGCGTTTGCGGAGACTATGGCGCTGGTCGTTATAGGCATTGCGGCGGGTTTTGTTCTCGGAATAGGCGGATATTTGCTGACGCTTTTTATACAGAAAAATTTCCTTGGGCTTCACCCTTACGCGGCGTTTAAGGTACATCCCGTCGTTAAGGCGGCAAACGTGAACCCGTATGTTCTGCCGGCGGCGGCGAGCCTTTTGTGCAGTATTCCGGCGGTGCTTGTTCCATACCTCATTGAGCTTCGGCGGTCGCCTGTGGAGGGGCTTTCGGACAAGCAGAAAACATTCCGCAAAAAAGGCGTAAGAGTTAAGGGAAAAGCGGCTGTACTCGGGAAGATATCGGGCGGATTCAAACAGAATATTCCGCTGTTTATAATCGTCGTGGCGGTGATGTGGTCGGCGGTTTTTGGTTACGCGTTTTTCACGGAGGAAGTGAAGAGCCAGACTTATCATGACAGAAAAGCTCTGGAAGAAAGGGCGACGAGTCTTGATTATAACGCGAGCATCGACTATTTGAACGAGGATTTCGGAAACGCGCAGATAAACAGACATTCGCGCGGGATAACAGCCGAGCAGGCGCTGAGGCTCTCGGAATGCCCGGATATTGAGATCCTTTATAAAGCGATCGAGGCGAAGAGCACGAAGGCGGTCTACAACGCAGACACGGTGAGCGATAATATCGACAGTTCGCTTTATACCTCGGGTCTTCACCACGACACGGACGGCATGGACGAGTGGGTCGAAAATTCGCTTCGCGCGCAGGGATATGAAAACGAGGTGCTGTACAATATACCGACGCTCGGGGTGCCCGAAGATACGCTGGAGATGCTGGCGGAATTTCTTGTGGAGGGGAGCTTTAACAAGGACAAGCTGCTTTCGGGCGAGGAAATTTTAATTCTGCGGACCGAGCGTGATTCGCCATATTCCGTGGGCGACGTTATTCCGATGACGGATATTGTTATCGGCGAGACCGAGTTTGAGGAGTTTGATTTTTCGCAGGGCAAGGTCCCCGAAAACGCCGTGCCGAATTTCACCTACTCGTTCCCGGAATTCCCCGATGTCGTATGGGACGGCTATGCTTTCGGAACGCGCTGCGACTATACGGTGACGGTCGGCGGGATCGTCAAGATCACAAATAACGAAAGGCTCTCTTCGTTCTTCAAAACAGACAGTCTGTACGGCAAATGCGGCTTTAGCATACTCTGTGCCGAGAGCGCGTTTGAACGCTGGGGGCTTCCCGACAGAAACTACACGAAGGTGGGCGTAAAGCTCGTCAAAAAAGCGGACACCAAGGCGTTTGAAAAGCTGTGGATGGGAATTATCTCGGAAAGCAGCGGCATTACGCAGTCGTCGGCTACGATGCTGAAACGACGTTACAACAATATTGTTGCAACGAAGATGTCGGTTTTCGGCGCGTCGATAATCACCGTTGTTATCCTAGGGCTTGTGGGGATCGTAAATTCCGTGAATTTACGCGTGCGGCGCGGGCTGCGCAGCTATTCGACGCTTCGCGCAATAGGTCTTTCAAAACGCGGACTTGTCGGGTTGATATTGCGGCAGGGACTGATCTATGCAGTCATCGGAGCGGTTACCAGCCTTATTCCGCTAGGGGTTTTCGAGTTGGTTCGCATTTACGCGTTTGAGCATAGGAACACTGCACTGCCGACCGACGATGAGGGATATTTTCTGCTTACCTGGAAGGAAAATTTCCCGTGTCATGTCAGGATATGGGAGCAGCCGATATTCCTTATCATTTGCGGCGCGTTTGTGGCAGTAAGCGCGGTTATTCTGATCTCTAACATAATTCCGGCGCGGTGGATCGCGAAGAAGAACATCACTGAGGCGATGCGGAATGACGATTTTTAAGGAGGAGTTTATATGTCTATTCGGGTTGAAAATCTTACTAAAATTTACGGCAGCGGCGACGCGCAGGTAAAGGCGTTG
>JAFLUD010000136.1 GCA_022508965.1 Oscillospiraceae bacterium | reverse complement strand
ATACTGTTCGGCGACGCGGCGGGCGCGGTGCTCCTCAAAAAGAGCGACAAGCCGTTCTATTCGTTTATGGGAGCCGAGGGCGACGAGTTCGAGTCGCTGTACTGCAAGGTGCATTACGAAAGCAACTGCCCGTGGTTTACAGGACTTGACGAGTTCTACGAAAACCGTTTCGACACCTTCGGGAAGAACAACTTCTTGGTTCAGGACGGAAAGATGGTGTATAAATTCGCGGTGAACGCCATGGCGAACGCCGTGAAGAACGTCGCAAAGCAGGGCGGCTACGACGTTTCCGAGCTGGATCTGGTGATCCCGCATCAGGCGAACCTGCGCATAATCGAGAAAGCAACCGAGCTTCTCGGGGTGCCGTCCGAAAAGGTGTACACCAACATCGAGTATATGGGAAACGTTTCCAGCGCGTGCATTCCCGTTGGACTTGACGAGCTTAACCGCGCGGGGCGGCTTCCCGTCGGCATGAAGCTGTGCCTGGTGGGCTTCGGCGCGGGGCTTACATACGGTGCCGCTGTCATGGAGCTTTGAGTTTTTACGGGGGAATAAATTCCCACAAATTACCAAAACTGAATATAAATAATTTTCTTAAATGTAAGAAAGCGATCACATAGATTTTCGAGGAAATTTTGTCGAGGACAAGGAAAAACGCCGCAGGAATATGCGGATATTTCAAGGCGTTTTGACGCAGTAATCGGCAAAATTTACCGGAAATCGGTCACGCAGTTTTACGGAGGATAATTTATGTCTAAAACAGCAATCATTACCGGTTCCGGCAGAGGAATAGGCGCGGCAATTGCCAAGAGACTGGCAAAGGACGGCTTTGACATCGTTATTAATGAGGTTTCACAAGAAGCGCTCGACACCTACGGGGCGGAGACCGCCGAGGCTATCCGCGCGATGGGCGTGCGGTGCGAGTGCATAGCGGCGGACGTCTCGGACTATTCACAGTGCGAGGAAATGGTGAAGAAAACCAAAGAGCTTTTCGGGACGATCGACGTGCTGGTAAACAACGCAGGGATAACGCGCGACGGCTTGCTGCTGCGTATGCCCGAGGAGAATTACGACGACGTTATCCGCATAAACCAGAAGTCGGTGTTCAATATGACAAAGCTCGTGGGCGCGGTAATGCTGCGGCAAAAGAGCGGCAAGATCGTGAACCTCGCGTCGGTGGCGGGGCTGTACGGAAATCCCGGGCAGATGAACTATTCCGCGTCGAAGGGCGCTGTAATAGCGATGACCAAGACCGCCGCAAAGGAGCTTGGCTCCCGCGGGATAAACGTAAACGCGGTGGCTCCGGGCTTCATAAAAACTCCCATGACCGACAAGCTCACCGACGAGCAGCGCGCGGCAATGCTCGCGCAGATAGCGATGAAGCGTTACGGCGAGCCGGAGGAGGTAGCCTCTGTGGTAGCGTTCTTGTGTTCGGACGACGCGGCTTACGTCACAGGGCAGACCATCGAGATAAGCGGCGGACTTAGTATGTAACTTACAGTTGAAAGTGTACAGTAATTTAAGGAGATAGTATGGGTAGCGAGAGAAGAGTAGTAATAACGGGACTTGGGTGTGTGACCCCCTGCGGAAATTCGCCGCAGGAGCTGTGGGACAGCCTCATGGCGGGCAAGCACGGCTTCGAGCTGGGCGAGTGGTTCCCCGACGAACCCGAGACCAAGGGCATAGTCGCCAAGGTGAAGAACTTCGACCCCGGCGAGCTGTTCGATAAAAAGGAGCTTCGCCGCAACGACGTTATCGTTCAATACGCGGTGTACTGCGCGATGCAGGCGCTTAAAGACAGCGGCACCGACCTCAAGGACATCGACCCGTTCAGAGTGGGCTGCGTTATCGGCAGCGGGATAGGCGGAATATATACCACCGAAGAGGAGATGGCAACCTACCGCGACAAGGGAAACAAGCGCGTTTCGGTGTTCACCATAACCAAGATGATAGGGAACATGGCGGCAGGCGAGGTAGCGATAAAAACCGGCTTCAAGGGCAGCAATTTCTGCGTGACGACCGCGTGCGCTTCGGGAACCCAGGCGATAGGCGAGGCGTTCCGCGCGATAAAGCACGGCTATCTCGACGCGGCGCTTGCCGGCGGCACCGAGCATTCAGACATCGGCTTCTGCTACGCGGCGTTCAACAATATGAAAGCCATCACGCGTTCTCAGGACGTTGACAGAGCGTCGATACCGTTCGACGCCGAGCGCAGCGGCTTTGTGCTGGGCGACGGCTGCGGGATTCTCGTTCTCGAGGAACTCGAACACGCGAAAGCCCGCGGCGCGAAAATATACGCGGAGCTTTGCGGCTACGGCTCCACCTGCGACGCGTATCACGAGACTTCCCCCGACCCCGACGGCAAGGGCGGCGCAAAGGCTATGGAGCTTGCCGTTTTGGAAGCGGGAATAGACCCCGCTCTCGTAAATTACATCAACGCCCACGGCACTTCCACCCACATGAACGACGCCACCGAGACAAAGGCAATAAAATCCGTTTTCGGTGAGCACGCGAAGAATATCGCCGTAAATTCCACAAAATCCATGACCGGACACCTTCTCGGAGCCGCAGGCGGCGTGGAAGCGGTAGTCACGGCGCTTTCCGTAAAGAACGGCAAGATCCACCGCACGCTCGGCTACAAGACCCCCGACCCCGAGTGCGACCTCGATTACGTCACCGAGGGAACGCGCGAGCTGAACATCACCGCCGCGCTCTCAAACTCGCTCGGCTTCGGCGGACACAACGGCTGTCTGTGCTTTAAGCCTGTTTAGTTTATTCGGGGAACCTCCTGTTCCTCTGTCGGGGAGTGAGCCCGCCATAGGATCACGTCGCTGAAAGGGCGGCGTTGCAGGAGCGGGGAGCTTCGCTCCCCTGTTGGTGGACTTCGTCCCCCAAGCCCCCTTGTGCGGGGAGCTTCGCTCCCCTCCGAGGACTCCGTCCTCGTACTCCTGTTGGGG
>JAFLUD010000135.1 GCA_022508965.1 Oscillospiraceae bacterium | reverse complement strand
AGTATTATCAGGAAGATAGGCTGTTTCCAAAGCTCTATATGCGTGGGGAAATTGTCCTGCCAAGTATATTCATATACGCTGTTTTCGGGTGTCAACATTGTAATACCGCCGTTTATCCTAAATTCTTCCGCGGACCTTCTGACCATCTCGTACACGCCCAAAGGAATAACGCTTGTAACAGCTCCCAGCAGAGCGCAGATGATCCCCTGCCGCATAATAACTGCCGTAAGCCCGTTTCTTGTAAGCCCCAGCGCACGCGCCGTCGAAAAGCTGTGCAGCCCTTTCCGAACACGCAAATTCGCAGAATTCACGATCCCCACAAGCCCGAGGATCACGACCGTGATCATAATTGCCATAAAAATTGATGAGTTGGAATTGCGTGTGTTGTTTAACTTGTGGCGAATTTTTGAGACTGAATTGCTTCCTATGTCCGGGCTGTTTCTTACAACCTCAAACCACGTTTTCTCGAATTCCTCGACATTGGCTTTCTTATTGAGGATCACCCCTATTTTCGTGTAATTCCTGTCGGGCAGTCCCCACGCAGAGATCGCTTCCTCGTCGCAGATAAACTGAAAACTGCTCCTGCCGATGACGCTTCCTGTTTTCAAGAAATCGGACAGCGAATCATCTGTGAATTCCAGCACTCCGCCTATCTTTACCGTGAAATCAAGCCGCTTTCCGAACGCGTATCCCGGCTGGAGAACAGGGGCCTCCTCATCTGTATATTTGAAATAAAAGCTAGGCTCCGCGCCCTCGGGAACTCCGCCTTTTTCAAAATCATATTCCTCGGCAGCCCTATCCTCAATTATTACGTCGTTCATTGAAACGCTGTCGCCAACCGAAAACAGAGCCGTATCCGAGGATCTTACAACAAGAATTTCCTCGCCCGAGCGGAGCTTGTCAACACTGATCTCGCCCTCGACAAGATACTTTGAAAGCTCAGCCATAATATCATTCGAAACCGCAACAGTCGGAATATTATACATAACCTCGTCAGCTCTATATCCTTGAAATTCGAGCGTTTTATAAAACAGTTCGTCAAGTCCGGGGAATATTGATATTGCCGTGTTCGAGGGAGCTAGTATTTTTTCCGTTTCCTCATCGAGACTTCCGCGCTCGAATATAACCTTCGTGCTCGGGATCTCGATAACCTTGAATGCTTTTTCGACCTCGGAATGATCCATGACCTTCTCCGCATATTCGGGAGCTATCCCGAGAAAATGCCGATTTAACTGCGCATTCCCCAGCGCGTAGAATTCTTTGCGATGCGCCAGATAATCCAGCCCATGCAATTCGGTTTCAAGTTTTTTTCGATTTTGAGACGTATTGGCATCCGTTTTTGCCGCAAAATATGTGCAGCCGAAAACACCCGTCCACACGACCGCGATCACAATGATATAATACGGCAGATTTTGAAGTAACCCGCCCGAAATTTTCCCCAGAAGAAGCGATTTGTTTTTGAATTGAAACAGCGAATCGCCCTTTTTTTGCGGCTTATCCTGCAAACCCTCTGCGGGAGATCTGCGAAGCTCGATAATGGCGGGAATAATTATCGCCAAAAATCCGCAGATAAAGCACGACAAAAGCGGCAAAATATACGGGTTCGCCGTTACTGCCGCAACAGCGGGATGAACCGAAAACGCGAGATACGTCTCCATTCCTAGAACGTTCTTTTGAATAAAATACGTTAAAAAATACGCTCCGATACCAAACGCAAATCCCACAGCCAAGCCAATTGCGACTAACACGAGTGTTTCCGAAAGGAGCATCAGGATCGCTTTCTTTTTCGACATACCGATGCAGCGGAGCATCGAAAGCTGCCTGCGCCTTTCCGAAAGCGAGGTTGAGATCACGCTGAAAATAGAGACAAACGCCACTATCATCGTGACCGCCGTAAAGACAGGGATCAGCGTGCGTGTATATTCGTCGGGACGAGCGTGTTTCAGCGACTCCAGCATCTCCTCCTCTGTGTCGCCGGTACGCTGATTCGTTATGTCCCACATTTTCGATATTCTGCCTCCGCCCTCAACATAATCCATTTTATTCTCTGAAAATTCTTTTTTAAGGGAATAGTATTTTTCGCTTTTTTCAGAAACTATTAAAAGGTCTGTTTTAGCGTTTTGGCTAAGATCACTTGGATGCAAAAACACAATAGGTCCGTAATGCCTTTCAAGTGAAAATCCCGGTTTATAATATCCTCTTTTGATTGGATCGAAATAATATTCCGATTGATCTTTGAGAACTCCCGAAACCGTGTAGTTCCCGGTTCCGATCAAATTATCGTCAAAATCATAGAGATCAACGCTAATTGTCATTCCCACACCGACGGGGTATCCGAGGGCTTCAAGCATGGTTCTCGGCACCGCGATCTCACCGCTTTTTTCCGGGTAGTTCCCCACTTCAAACGGGAAGCGATAGATCGGAGCACACTTCTCGGTCATGGCTCCAAAAACAAATTCCGTATCGTCGGAGGTTATAATTTTCCCGTCACGGTACAATATGCCCCAATCGTCGACGCGGTTGTCGTTTTGATATTTGTCTAGGATTTCACTGTCAACGTCGATCAGAGTAAAATCCTCGAAGCTACAGCCGCCGAGAACTCCCTCCAAATGTGTCTCGCTTGCCCCGCGCACAAGAAACGCCGTACAGGTAAGCGCCGCCATCGCCACCGCGACCGCCAAAATCACCGCAAACCCGCGCGATTTGTGCCCCAGCCAATATCTGAGTGATAGATTGATTTTCACAGCACACCTCCGCAGTCATAATTTTGCTCTATACTATTTATGACGTATTTTTCCGAAAAACCTTACAAAAAGATTTTTTATAAGTGTTCTATAATTATGAAAAGCAGAGGGAACATTTTCGGTGCCCACTCCATTTCACCCTTGCTGTCGACCAGCGCGAACACCGACTTCTTTGCAGTTCATCGGAAACTCCTCCTTAAAAATCGTCGTTCCTAAGCGCCT
>JAFLUD010000134.1 GCA_022508965.1 Oscillospiraceae bacterium | reverse complement strand
CTTCGCCGTGTGCAAGCCTCGGTTGAGCGGCATCCGTGCCGCTCTTTGGGCTTGCTCCTTGCGGCGTCCTTGCCGCGGACGGATTTAAATAAGCGCGGCGCAGCTGCGCACCAAAACTTTACACTTTCCACTTTACACTTTCCACTATATTTAGCACTCTGGGTACTAGAGTGCTAAATATAATTTACCATACTTTTTATGATTTGTCAAGGGTTTTTACAAAAAAAATTCACAAATCAATGGGGAAAACGGTCGTATTTTTTGTAGAATTCCACTAACTGCTGTCTTTTTTGTACTTCTGTACGACCTTGTTGCGCATATACTCAACGCTTCTGGTGTCCTCGGCGGGATCGCTCTGATAACCCGCAGCGAAGTTCCCCGTAGCCAGAACCCTCTCCAGGATCGCCCCCACCTGCTGCGCGTTTTCCAGGTTCTTCCTGCACGTCTCCTCCGAGATCGGTATTTCTCCGTCGTATTCAACGAAGCTCCCTCCCGTCAATCCGCTTAAAGGCGGATTGACGGGAGCGGGCGAGTAGTTGTTGGTGCTGGTTTTGGTTTTGGTTCTGGTATTGGTATTGGTTTTGGTTTTGGTTTTGGTACTGGTGTATGAGTTTGTATCGGGTTTGTATGCGTTTGTATAATTTTGTATAACGTTTGTATTTTTTTGTATAACGTTTGTATCATTTTGTATAACACTTGTATCGTTTTGTATGGCGTTTGTATTTTTTTGTACCTGCGGTTCGGGTTCGGAATCCTTTTCCCAACGCGAACTAACGCTTTTCTGCCGCTTCTCCGACAGCTCCTTGTCGCGGCGCACCTGACCTCTTATCAGGTTGTACACCGCCTGCTCCATCGGAGCCAGCTCCGGAAGCGGTTCCCCGATACTGTCAAGCAATATCGCCGTTATGATCCGTCCGCGTTCCTCGTCCGGAAGCCCCGCAAGCGTCCGTATCTCTTCCTCATAAAATCTTACTGATACCATTTTGTCCTCCTTAGTATTCGTCTTTTGGATACTTTCATTCTATATCCACTCTAACTGCAATAAAATGAAAACTTTTTTATATAGAAGTTTTGTTTTTCGGGGAACTTTGCGCCGCTTTTGTTGGTGAGGTTGATTGCTCGCCATATTACGAGGATTTCAGCGGAAACGTTGACGCGGTGTTCGAGGGGGAACCCTTCGGGGAAAGGGGGAAGACAAAAATTCGAAAAAAAGCGGACATTCCCCCTTTCCCCGAAGGGTTTTCCCCCCGCACACTGTCGTCAACGTGTAACTTGACAAGCTCAAAATATGGCAAGCAATCAACCTACAAAAACAAGCGACACAAACTCCCCCAAACAAAACCAAGCCACACAACCCAAAGAGCAACACAGAGTTCCCCACAAAAAAGCCACTATTATATAGGTGCAAAAAATTTCAAAAAGCCCTTGCAAAAGTTATGGAAATATTGTACAATATAATAGTAAGACAGTAATTGCCTTAAATTTTTTCTAAACGAAAGGAATTAGTTACTATGGCTAAGCTCAACAAGAAAAATGTGGAAGACCTGAATGTCAAGGGAAAGTATGTGCTTGTGCGCGTTGACTTTAACGTGCCGCTGAAGGAGGGCGTCATCACCAACGACAACCGAATCACCGCGGCGCTGCCGACCATCAACAAGCTGACCGAGAACGGCGCGAAGGTAGTTTTGTGCTCGCATCTCGGCAAGCCGAAGAACGGTCCCGAGGCTAAGTTCTCGTTAAAGCCCGCTGCCGACAGACTGGCAGAGCTGGTGAAAGGAAAGGTTACGTTTGCTCCCGATGACGCAGTTGTCGGTGAGAACGCAAAGAAGGCTGTTGCGGCAATGGCAGACGGCGACATCGTAGTGCTCGAGAACACACGTTTCCGCGGCTCTGACGAGACCAAGAACGGCGAGGGCTTCTCCAAGGAGCTTGCCGATCTGGTAAACGGCGAGATCTTCGTAATGGACGCGTTCGGTTCCTCTCACAGAGCGCACGCTTCCACCGTGGGCGTTACAAAGTTTGTTAAGGAGACCGCTGTGGGTTACCTTATGAATAAGGAAATAGAATTCCTCGGCAATGCCGTAGAAAGCCCCGAGCGTCCGTTTGTAGCAGTTCTGGGCGGCGCGAAGGTTGCCGACAAGCTGAATGTAATTTCCAATCTTCTGGAAAAGTGCGACACGCTGATAATCGGCGGCGGTATGGCATACACCTTCCTCAAGGCTAAGGGCTTGGAGGTAGGCGCTTCTCTGGTTGACAACGAGAAGCTCGACTACTGCAAGGATATGATCGCTAAGGCTGAGAAGAACGGCAAGAAGCTGCTTCTGCCCGTTGATACCACGATCGCAAAGGCGTTCCCCGATCCTATCGACGCGTCTATTGATGTAACTGTTGTGGATTCCGACAAGATCCCCGCGGATATGATGGGTCTGGATATCGGTCCCAAGACCATGGAGCTGTTCGCGAACGAAGTTAAGTCCGCTAAGACCGTTGTATGGAACGGTCCGATGGGTGTTTTTGAGAACCCCGTTCTCGCTAAGGGCACCATCGCGGTAGCTAAGGGAATGGCAGAGGCTAACGCCACTACCATCATCGGCGGCGGCGACTCCGCTGCGGCGGTAGTTCAGCTCGGCTTCTCCGACAAGATGAGCCACATCTCCACCGGCGGCGGAGCTTCCCTCGAATATCTCGAAGGCAACGGCCTGCCCGGTATCGACGCTATTCAGGATAAGTAAGGCGGTTTTTCGGGGATCTTGGGGTGCCTGTCAGTGCTATGCTCCCTGTTTTTGGGGAACTCGCGTTGCCTGTTGGGAAAACGCGCGTTGGCTTAGTAATACGGCGCTGTAAAGGCTGTGTTGCAGGAACGGGGATTATCCTAGGAATACGTTTCTGAGAGTACAACGCGCAGAGCGGGGAGCTGCGCTCCCCTGCGGGGGCTCTGCCCCCGTACTCCCGTTGGGGCTTCGCCCCAAACCCCTTTTTTGATGGGGCTTCGCCCCTTTTTGGGGGGCTTTGTTACTCAAATACTGATTTGAGTTACTATGCACCTTTTTGTGGGGGGGGGGGGGGGGGGGGGGGGGGGGGGGGGGGGGGGGGGGGGGGGGGG
>JAFLUD010000133.1 GCA_022508965.1 Oscillospiraceae bacterium | reverse complement strand
TTATGTTAGAGATCAGGATAACCGCGCAAACCGCCAGCAGCACGCCGCAAATTATGAGGAAGATCGGCTGGTTCCATACCAAGAAAGGCGGATAGAGCAAATGCCACGAATGTACAACTTTTCCGTTTACAAAAAATCTGACATTAGATATATAATCATCCGAAATAATTCGAAGATGCTCGTAAACACCAAGCGGAATAAGACTTGTAACCGCGCCTATAACGGCGCAGATCAATCCTTGCCGCATGATCAGCGCGATCAAGCCTTTTTTAGACAACCCTACAGCTCTAAGCGTAGAGTAGGAACGTAAGCCCCGCCGCACCCGAAGATTAACGGAATTCACGATGCCGACAAGCCCTAAGATCACAACAGTAATTATTATCGCGGTGAAAATTGACATATTTGTCGATGTAACGCCATTCATTTGCCGCTTGATCGCTGAGACGGAGGAGCTGGAGACTTCTTCACTGTTTCCAACGACCTTGTACCACAGCAGTTCGAAATCGTCGATATTTGCTTTGTCAGAGAGCTTCACGCCGATCTTGGTATAGTTTTTGTCTGGCAATCCCCAAGCCTCAAACGCGGAATCCGCACACAAAATGTTAAAGATGCTGCTGTCGACAAGCCCCGGCGTCCGGAAAAAGGAAAGGATATCTTCATCGGTGATATCAACAATTCCGCCGACCCTGACAGTGTAGTCCTGCCGCTTACCGAACGCGTATCCCTCCCATTGATAATTGGTTGGATCGTCGGAATACGAGTGATAAAAGCTGGGCTTTGCACCTTCCGGAACACCGCCGTACCCGAAGTAAAACATCTCCGCAGCCTCATCTTCGATCACAATGTCGGTCATCGGAATAACGTCGCCGACCGAATACGGCGAACTCTTAGAAGTGTTAAGTATCAGGATCTCCTCGCCCGACAGCAATTTTTCCTTGTTATAATTACCCTCGATTATGAATTCCGACAGCATATCCAAAGTATCGGCGGGAACTCCGACCGTTGGTATATTAAACAAAAGCTCGTTTTCCAAATACCCTTGAGTTAAACGTGTTTTAGCCGCCAATTCCTCCAATCCGGTCTTCGTCAGACAATCGGTGTTGGCAGAGGACAACGCATCGACGATCTCCGCTTTGACCTTGTCGGGATCATACACCGCCTTTGTGCTTCTTGCTTCAATTGAAGCGAAGAAAAGCTCAGTATCCTTGTATTCGGAAACCTCGGCTGCCAGCTCGGGAGTTATTCCTAAGTGGTGTCTGTTTAGCTGTGCCGGTCCCATCCTTAAAAACTCGCTGCGCTGTGCGGCATAATCCAATCCCGCAAGCTGAGAAGTTTCCAGTGCTTGCACTAACTCTTTGCTTTCAAACGCCGACTGCGCCAAAAAATACGCATATCCGAAAACCGCCGACCAAGAGACAGCTATTACTATGATCACGAAAGAGATGCTCTGCTTAAATCCGCTTGAGATCCTCCCAAGAACAGCCGCCTTTCCTTTCAATCGAAGCCCGAACCCCGATGTAGTCTTCGGTTTGTCGCTAAGCCCCTCTACGGGAGAACGGCGCAGCTCAATAATGTACGGAATAAGCACTGCCAAAAAGCTCGCAGTAGAACAAATCACGGCGGGATAGATATATGGATCTACGGTTATCGCGGCAACGAGGGGACTTACCGTATAGGCGGGGTAGATGTGCAGTCCGAGAAGATTTTTCTGAACAAAAAGCGTCAGCGCGTATCCTCCGATCCCAAGCGGAAATCCCGCGGCTATCCCGACGATCACCATGCTGAGCGCCTCCGAGATCGCCATTAATAAAACCCGCCGTTTCCCCATTCCGATACAGCGAAGCATCGCCAATTGCTTTCTTCTTTCAGAAAGAGAGGTTGAAATAACATTGCATATTGAAACAAATGCCACAAGCAGCGTAACTGCCGAGAAAGCCGGGATAATTCTCTGAGTATACCTGTCCTTGTATGCGTATTTCAGATTATTGTACAGGCTTTCTTCTGATCCTTCCTCGCCTAAATCATCCACTATTCTATCATAATCTATTGTTGCCGCAACCGTCAGAATTTGGATCCTGCGTCCCGCATAGAAATCAACGTTATTAGCCCGAAGCTCTGCTCTTACAGAGTTCAGGTTTTCGTCGAAAAAGCTGTTCGCTAGGAGATTAAGTTCTGCGTTTTCGGGCATATCTCCGCTCCACAAAAACGCTTGCGGGAGAACATAATCATAACTGTAGTCTCTTACAATTGTCCTTGGGTAGTCCTGATCCCAAATAACCCCGACTATCGCGAATTCGCGCTCTGCGGTAACATTTCCGTCAAAATCCCGAAGCGGAAGCTTTATAGTATCTCCAACCTGAGGGAAACAGCCCATAGTTTCAAAAAAAGTACGAGTTGCTGTGATCTCGCCGCTATTTTCGGGATATCTTCCGTCCTCAAGCGTGAAATGATACAAAGGCACCGCAGATTCCGTAAGCGCTCCGTACACAAATTCTGTGCTGCCGGAGGCTTTGATTGTTCCGCCGCGGTACAATACCCCTGTCTCGGTAAAACGCTCGTCGTTCTGATAACGTTCGAGCTCGTCTTTGGAAATATCAATTATGTGAAAATCATAATCCCCGCTGTAATCAAGGTAAAAACGCTCTACTTCTCCCAATGATGAGCTTCGAATCAAGAATGTAACGCAGGTAAGCGCCGCCATGCTCACAGCTATAGCGAAGATTATGGTAAACGCGCGCAGCTTATGCTTGCCCCAGTATTTTAGTGAAAGATTGATTTTCATAGAATACCTCCGTCGTCATAATTTTGCCCTCTACCTATTTATGACGGTTTTTTACGAAAAACCTTACAAAAAATTTTTTGATAAGCGTTCTATAATATGAAAAGCAGAGGGAACATTTTCGGTGTTCCCTCTGCTTCACCCTTGCTGTCGACCAGCGTGAAGACTGACTTCTTTGTAGTCCATCGGAAACTCCTCCTTAAAAATCATCGTTCCGAAGCGCCTCTGTGATGTTTTTCTTCGCTATCCACCGCGCCGGGATCATATTAGAGATCAGGATAACCGCGCAAACTGCCGCTAAAACCGCAAGTATTATCAGGAAGATAGGCTGTT
>JAFLUD010000132.1 GCA_022508965.1 Oscillospiraceae bacterium | reverse complement strand
GGGAATTGTTTTTAGCAAACGCTATAATAATCACAAACCATACTCTTACCCGAAATCCTCCTTGATTTTTTTGAGAAACAGCTCCGCGATAGGCGAGAAGATCTGATACTTATTCCAGATGATATACATTTTCGTTTTAAGAGCAGGGGTAATAGGACGAAAGCACAGTCCGCTCTCACTGCTTGTGTTTATCAGATGTTCAAAGGTGAGCAAATACCCCAGACCCTCGCGGACAAATACAGAGCCGTTAAAGGATAGGTTGAATGTTCCGGCGATATTCAGCTTGTCGGCGTTCTCTCCGCACCAGCGCGGAAAATCGGCTCTTATGCTCTGCTCCGAAGCGAACAGCGGCAGACCGTACAAGTCCTCAAAGGTGATCTCCTTTTTTTGCGCCAACGCGCTGTCGTTTGGCATAACAACACCCCATCTATCGCTTTCGGGAATGGTGAGGTAGTTGTATTTGGACAGATTAGGCGGCTCAACGATCACGGCAAGGTCAAGCAGTCCTCTGTCAAGCCGTTCCGCGACAGGCTCGGTATCAGCGCTGAAAATATGAAAGATGAAATTCGGATACTGTTCCTTAAAGGCTTTTATTGAGCGCGCGAGGTATTTTATCTGAATACTCTCCGCACAGCCAATGCGTATCTCGCCGCCCGTAATGCTGTCAAGCAAGCTGAATTCCTCGGCGGTTTTATCCACCATTGCGAGAATATCCTCCGCGCGCTTTCTCAAAAGCATACCCTCATCGCTCAAACGCATACTTTTATTAGTGCGGATAAAAAGCGAATGTCCAAGCTCTTCCTCGAGCTTCTTGATCTCTTTAGAGAGCGACGGCTGCGATATATGAAGCCGTTCAGCGGCTCTTGTCATATTTTCCTCACGGGCAATTTCCAAAAAATATCGTAATACTCGAATTTCCATTTTATCACCTCTGTATCTATTATATCACACTTTGTCATTCTTGTAAAGAATAACAAGCGATAAAAAATAGATATTTTACATTTCATAATTTATGTGTTATACTAAAAGTGTAAGAACGGAGGTGGTGAAATGGCGCTTGCGACTGATAAAATCGCTGTAATAACCGAAAATCTCACGGACGCGGGTCTTGATGCGGACGGAATTGCAAAATGTCTGAAAATGCTTGACAGCAAAGACCTCACGGCATTGCAGAAATTCCTCGAAAGCTACCGAAAAGGACTTCTCGACAGCGTTCACAGATACAGCAAGCAGATCGACTGCCTTGACTATTTCACCTATCAATTGAGAAAATCGGAGGAATTACTATGATGAATTTCAACTTTTACAACCCGACCAACCTGTTTTTTGGAGTAGGGGCGCTGAATAAGCTCCACGAACAGAAGCTCCCCGGAAAAAAGGCGCTGCTGCTGATCTCCAACGGTAAGTCCGTCAAGACTAACGGCTCGTTCGATAAGACGGTAGATGAGCTGACAAAGGCGGGCGCGGAGTATGCCGTTTTCAACAAGATCATGGAAAACCCCGTGCGCGAGGTAGTTATGGAGGCTGCGGCTTTTGCTAAAGACAACGGCTGTGACTTTATTGTTGCACTTGGCGGAGGCGCGGTGCTTGACAGCTCCAAGGCTATCGCGGCAATGGCGACCAACGACGGCGATCTGTGGGATTATGTTTTCGGCGGAACGGGAAAATGCCAACCTCTGAAGAATGCCGGACTGCCGATCATCACGATCGCAACCTCGTCGGGAACAGGCTCGGAGATAAACGCCTACGGTGTTATCTCAAATCTTGCCACCAATGAGAAAATAGGCTTTGGCGATCCGATCCTCGACCCTGTTTACGCTTTTGTCGATCCGACCTATATGACGACTGTTCCTCCGAAATATACCGCGTATCAGGGCTTTGACGCACTGTTTCACAACACCGAGGTAATGATCTCAAAGGGATTGAATATTTTGAGCGAAACCATCGCACTCTCCGCGATAGAGAATATAGCGAAATATCTTCCCACAGCGGTCAAGGACGGCAATGATCTTGAAGCGAGGGAGCGTGTTGCATACGGCTCTACAATTGCGGGAATTACAATGCAGCTTACAAGCACGACTGCCGCTCACTCCATCGAACACTCTATGAGCGCGTATCATCACAATCTTCAGCACGGCGCGGGTCTGATTATTATCGCCAAAGAGTTTTATCAGTTCTTTGTTGACCGTCACGCCTGTGATGACCGCTTTGTCAAAATGGCAAGGGCTATGGGCTGTGAAGGCGATGTTAAACCGCAGGATTTTGTTGACGCACTTGTTAATCTGATGAAAGACTGCGGCGTTGATGATCTGAAAATGAGCGAGTACGGCTTCACCAAAGAGGAGCTTTCCACTGTCGCAAAAGGCGCGAGAAGTATGCAGGGCGGTCTTTATCCCGCAAATCCTTGCGAGCTGACTGACGAGGACGTTACGGGAATTCTTGAAAGATCGTATAAGTAAAACAATACGGCGGTCGGAGCACACGGGTGTTCCGACTGCATTATCCGGAGGGATCGGAATGAACATTTTAATACTTAACGGCAGCCCCCGATCAAAGGGCAGCACCAAGCAAATGATCAACGTGTTTTGCGAGGGCGCGTTATCTTCGGGAAATAAGGTAGATGTTGTCGATGTGTGCGGCAAAAATATAAACGGCTGCACAGCCTGTGAATACTGCCACACAAAGGGCAAGGGCGAATGTATTCAGAAAGACGATATGCAGGAGGTCTATAAGCTGCTTAAAGACGCGGAAATGCTGGTAATAGCGTCGCCTATTTACTATCACGGTATCTCGGGTCAGCTTAAATGCGTTATCGACAGATTTTATTCCGCCGCATATCCGACAAAGCCGCCGCGCTTAAAAAAGGTCGCTATGATATTAAGCTCCGGCGCCGGTAATATGTATGACGGCGCGTTATTCTCCTTTAAAGGGGATTTTCTGGACTATCTCGGTTTGGAGAATATGGGCGTGTTCACCGCACACGGAGCGGAGAACGGATCGGCTTCAAAGCTTAACGAGCTGAAAGCGTTCGGGAAATCATTAAGATAATGTTTAATGGAGGAGCTATATTATGAGTACAGCAGCGGAAAATGCATTAGTACAAAGAGAGAATCCGAAAATTGCAACACGTATTCTGGATAAAGGAACAAAAATCAATATGTATTTCGGAAATACTGTCATTCCGGGAAC
>JAFLUD010000131.1 GCA_022508965.1 Oscillospiraceae bacterium | reverse complement strand
TATAAAACGCGGTTTCCGCGAAGCGCCGCCTCCTTGTCGTGAGTGACTAACAGCACCGTCTGACCGTCCGCGTTGAGCGATGAAAGCAGGTTCAGAACCTCCTCGGAATTCGCCTTGTTGAGCGCGCCCGTAGGCTCGTCGGCAAAGAGGATAACGGGCTTTGTGATGACCGCCCGTGCGACCGCCGCGCGCTGCGCCTCGCCGCCCGACACCTGCGACGGGAGCCTGTCTTTCGCGTTATCCAAATTCATTCGCATTATGAGTTCGTCGGCGCGTGTTTTCGCTTCGTTATCGGGAACGTTTCCAATAAGTCCCGCCATGCGGATATTTTCGCCAAGCGTTAGATTGTTTATCAAATGAGTTTTCTGAAATACAAACCCGAGATCACCCGCGCGAAGTTTTGTCAGTTCCTTTTCCGAAGCGTTCGTGATGTTTTGTTCGCGGTAAAACAATTCGCCGCCGCTTATACGGTCCATTCCGCTTAAAGCGTACAGCAGCGTGGATTTCCCCGAGCCGGACGACCCCATTATCACCGTAAGATCGCCCTCGTAAACATCAATATCTATCCCGTGAAGCACGGTGTTCTCGCCAAAGGATTTTACAATTCCTTTTCCCGATAAAATTACATTTTTCATACTGCCGTTCCTTTTTCGCTCAGTTTATATTGAAAGTGTATTTCTTGCCGTAATTCTCTCTGTGGCAGTAGACAACCTCGCCTGCGGACTGATCAAATACCGCGCTCCACTCGGTGGTCTCGCCGTCGTGCCAGTTGTGCTTTGAAACGCTCTCAAGCGCGTTCATAACGTCGTCGGCGGTAAAGCTGCCGTTTTCCGAGAGCGTCCGCATAAGTATCTCGTAACGCTCGTGCGACTGCTGTGTGCCTTTGCCGTTCTTCGGACCCTCGGCGAAATAGAAATTGGTGACAACGGGCGTTTCGCTAACGATCATCTCACTATTTAAGTATTCGACGGCAACGCATTTGCCGCCGGCGTCGGCGACCGCGAAATGGACAGTCAGTCCCTTTGACGCGTGCATATCATACCGCCCCAAAAGCTCCACAGCCTCGTCAACGTCGGCGGCATTGTCAAGCAGCAAGCGGACTGCGGTCGTAGTGGTAATATCGGGCTTGCCGGTGTTTTGGTTCACGCTTTCGTTATCCTCGATCATATTCACCGAAACGCACAGTCCCTTTTCGTTCATGCCGTCAAGCGGCGCGTAAATTGCCGCCGTTGTCAGAACATATTCGCTGAGCACATTTGAACCTATGCCTATAAAATCGGTGTTTACCGTGGAGATCGAGGAATAACCGCTGTTCGGGTGAGCCTCAACAATCAGCGCGCTGCAATTGTACCAGTCGAAATTCCGCCCGAACAGGTAACCGTTCTCGCCTTTAGCGGAAAACGCCGAGCAGCCGAAATTACCGCTGCCGAAACCCGAAAGAGCGTCGCCTATAAGATTTCTCGCAAGAAACGCGATTACCTCACTGTCGCTTTTTGCGCCGCCCTCCGCGAGAAATTTATCGAATTTATAATCGCCGCTGAAGCTCGAATGTGAAAGTCCCTTTTCAAGCTCGGTAATTTTTGTGTTCTCTGTTTTAGTCACATTACCTGCTTCCGAAAAAGAGGATTGTTCGGTTCCCGCATTTTGAACGCCGCCGGGCGCATTATTTCCGATCTCATCTGTGGCAGCGCAGGCAGTAAGCGCAAGCGCTAAAAGTGCTGATACAATGATTCTTTTCATAATTGCCGATGCCCTCCGAAAATTATCCCGCTCGGAATACCCTTAAAAAAAACAGATCATACCGCCGCTTTATGATGATCCTTGAAGATTATTTTTGTTTTGCTTATATCCACCATGTCTTTTTCGAGAATAAGCTCGCCGATGCTCTCCGCGCAGATAACGCCGCCTGACGGGTTCTTTACGCTGTCGATATGCCCGCAAATATCAGCGTCTACGGTGGAATATTCAAAAGCCAGCGTGGTATTTATCAGCTTGCAGTTTTTCATCACAAGATTTTCGATATAACACATACCTTGCAGGCTCTCGACGGTGCAGTTTACAAGCGTTAAGTTTTTGGAATTCCACCCGAGATATTCTCCGGAAATGAAAGAATCATAAACGGTTATGTTCTCGCTGTTCCAGAACGCGTCCTTTGACAGCAGCTTTGAATTGCGGATAACAACATTTTTGCAGCCGTCAAACGAATAGTTCCCCGTGAGATTAAGCCCGTCTATCTCCATGTTCTCGCTGTTCATCGCGAGATAATCGCCCTTTGCGGTGATTTCTTTCGCACAAACGTTTTTGCATTCCCAGAGCGTCTCCGCAGCATTTGTGAACTGCACGTTGTTGAGAGTCACCCCGTCGCACCGCCGAAAGCCTTTCGGCGCTTCGTACAGCGTGTCTGTCATTTCAATGTTGTTGGTATACCAGATACCCGCGCGTCCCATTTCAAACACGGAGCAATCGCGCGCGGTAATGTTATTGGAATACCAGAGCGGATATTTCCACTTGAAGCTGCAGCCCGAAAGTATCACATTTCTGCTGTGCTTCAGCGGGGATTCTCCGTCGTCGAATATGCTGTCGTAAATTCTAAGGTTCGCGCCTTGAAATAACGCGCGTTCTCCCGTAAAAACGCCATCGTGTAATTCTCTCATTTTGATTTACTCTCCTTTTCAAGATGATATACAAGATAATCCAGACACGCTATCTGGCGGTTTACCTCGTGCGATCTGTCGAGAAGCGCCGCGCGGTGCTTTTCAAGGAGCCGCAGCTCGTCCTTGACCGATTTGCAGTTTTCAACGCCTGTTATGGTTTTTTCGTCACACCCCGCGTCAATAAGATTTTGAAGTTTTTTACTCGTCATATTACCAAACCCCTTAATAGTTATTGGTTTTAAGTAGTTAGTTGTTAGTGCTCGGTGAGTATATTTAACTAACAACTAACTACTATTTTCTAAAAACTATTTTACCACATATTGTGAAAAATTACAAATGCTTATATTGTATGGAGAACTATGCTTGACAGGCATAGAACTTTGTGCTATAATTTGATAGTAAGAACGGAGGTCTTTTTTATGGAAATACGCGTACTTAAATATTTTCTCGTGGTGGCTCGCGAGCAGAGCTTTTCAAAGGCAGCCGAGGCGCTTTTCCTTTCACAGCCCACACTGTCGCGCCAGCTTAGGGACTTGGAGGACGAGCTTGGAAAGCAGCTGTTTATCCGCGGCAGCAGGAAGATCACGCT
>JAFLUD010000130.1 GCA_022508965.1 Oscillospiraceae bacterium | reverse complement strand
ATGGGTCACAGACAGCCGTACAGCCAGGTAAGGATCGAGGCTATCAACGCGTAATGCTAAATGCTGTATTCATCCGAAAAAACGGCGTTTTAAGCGGTTTTGAGATCAGCGGGCACGCGGGCTACGGCGAGGCGGTAAACGACAAAGAGGGAACCGACATCGTATGCGCGGCGGTAAGCTCCTGCACAATGCTGGTGTGCAATTGCATAACCGACAGCTTCGGTGCGAATGCCGAGGTCAAGGTGGAGGAAAACCGCATTACATTGCGGTTGTCAGAGCGCCATGAGGCTGCCGAGCAGCTTATCTCGGCGTTTTGCACGCACATTCGTATGATCTCGGAGGATCACAGCAAGGTAAGGTTGACGATAAGTTAGGAGGAAAAAACGATGATCAAGATAGGATTGCAGTATTTCGCACATAAAAAGGGAATGGGTTCTACCAAAAACGGCAGAGATTCCGAGTCCAAGAGACTGGGCGTAAAGCGCGCTGACGGACAGTTCGTGCTTGCGGGCAACATTCTCGTAAGACAGCGCGGAACCCACATTCACCCCGGAAACAACGTAGGCAGAGGCTCCGACGATACTCTGTTCGCTCTGGTTGACGGAAAGGTAAAGTTCGAGCGCGTAGGCCGCGACAGAAAGCAGGTTTCCGTTTACGCTGCCGAGTAATTCGGCGTATTCAGTGCACTTTAAGCCGGATTCGTCCGGCTTATTTGCGTATTTTTTGAGAATAATACGGGAAGTATAGATTGGAGGCGAGAGCAGTGTTCGTAGATAAGGTCGACATTTCCATAAAAGCAGGCAACGGCGGAAACGGCGCAGTGTCATTCCACCGCGAGAAGTATGTAAACGCGGGCGGACCCGACGGCGGCGACGGCGGCAAAGGCTCGGATATCGTGTTCGTTGCGGACGACAGCCTCTCGACGCTCATCGACTTCCGCTACAAGAAAAAATACATCGCTCCCGACGGAGAACCCGGCGGCGCTAAGCGCTGCTCGGGAAAATCCATGGAGCCGACGGTGATACGGGTGCCGCGCGGAACTATCATCAAGGATTCCCACACCGGGCGAATTTTGGCGGACATTTCCGACGACGATCCTGTTGTGGTCGCAAAAGGTGGCAAGGGCGGCAAGGGAAACGTGCATTTCGCGACGCCGACGCGCCAGATACCGCGGTTTGCGAAGCCCGGCTTCCCAGGCGAAAAATTCGACGTAACGCTGGAGCTGAAGCTGCTTGCGGATGTAGGTCTGGTGGGCTTCCCGAACGTCGGGAAATCCACGCTGATAAGCGTAGTAAGCGCCGCAAAGCCCAAGATCGCGAACTATCACTTCACGACGCTTACCCCCGTGCTGGGAGTGGTCAAGCGCGGAGAGAAATCGTTTGTCGTAGCCGATATCCCGGGACTCATCGAGGGCGCTTCCGAGGGCGTTGGTCTGGGGCACGACTTTCTGCGCCATGTTGAGAGATGCAGGCTTATCGTTCACGTTGTGGACGTTTCGGGAATAGAGGGGCGCGACCCTATTGAGGATTTCGAGAAGATCAATCTAGAGCTTGCGAATTTCTCCGAGGAACTTGCCGAGCGGCCTCAGATAGTCGCCGCGAATAAATGCGACTTAGCTTCCGATGAGCAGATAGCCGCCTTCGAGGAATTCATACAGCAAAAGGGCTTGCAGTTCTTCAGAATATCCGCCGCCACCACAAAAGGCACCGACGAGCTTATGGACGCGGTCTTGGCGAAGCTGGACGAGCTTCCCCCCGTAAAGCACTATGAAGCCGTTCCGCTTACTCTGGAGGAACTCGCGCGGATCGACGAGCAAAAGCGCGCGTTCACCGTCGAAAAGGTGGACGGCGTATACATCGTCGACGCGGAGTGGCTGGCGCCTATTCTCTCGACGGTAAATATGGAGGACTACGAGAGCCTTCAGTACTTCCAGCGCGTGCTGCGTTCGAGCGGAATAATCGACGAGCTGGAGCGGCAGGGAATACAAGAGGACGACTTGGTGTCCATATTCGACTTCGAGTTCAACTATATCAGATAAGGCATCGGGTGAGCGGACATGAGTTTTTTAAACAGTTTATTGCAGCAAATGGAACGCTCCACCGCGGGCAGCGAGGAGACCGCTCGCACGGTCATGAGAATGTGCGGGGACTTAGAACTTCAAAATGCGCTGTTTTTGGGCGACGACATCTTCACTCCGCAGCTGATACAGCAGCAGACGGGCGCGAACGTTCTGGCGACCTTTCACGAGGACTTCCGCGCCGAAAAGCTCCGCGAGCTGGGCTTTGATACCCGTGTTGTGGGAGCTTATGAGCTTGTGGAACGCGAGGGCGGCTGGGAACTGGTCTGGTACAACGGCTCGGCCGAGCCGGACGGCGTTCAGCGCAGACTCGAGCAGCTGCGCGAAATTCTCAAAAATGGCGGAGTTGCCGTATACAGAACGCTCTGCTGGCTTATCGACCCGTCACCCGACACGAAGGGCTACGTCGAAAGGCGCTTCGGAAGACCCGTTCCGCTCGACAGCGTATTGCTCTCGGCGAGGGAGCAGGGCTTTAAGATAAAGGATTTCTACATCGCTCCCAAAACCGATTGGGTAAGCGGATTCTACAAGCCGCTGGACGAGCTTCTGAAGCAGTATGAGGGAACACAGGACGGCGACGCCGCGGCAGGCATAGGCGAGGTCAACAAGGAGACCTATATGTTCGAGCTTCACAGCGAGGAATACAGCTTTGTTTATTATATTCTGGAGTAAAAAATGACGTTTAACGGAAAACTTTCCGAAAAGGACGCGGCGGCATACAGCCCGAACGTTCTCGCTTTTTACGGAGACAGCGTGTATGAGGTATTGGTGAGGAACCGCATTGTTATGCTGCATCAGACAAACGCGGGCAGGCTTCACGAGCTGGCGGTCGAGCGCGTAAGAGCGAGCTACCAGTCCGAGGCGGTGAACGTCATCGAGCCGCTGCTGACCGAGCGCGAGGCTGACATTCTGCGGCGCGGGCGCAATGCCGGGGGAATATCCGTCCCCAAGAGCGCAAAGCCCTCCGAATACCGCCGCGCGACCGCACTGGAAACGCTGTTCGGTTATCTCAGCCTGTCCGGTCAGGAGGAACGCGTCATCGAGCTGTTCAACGCTATATGCGAGGCTCTGCCGCTCGAATCGGAGCGGTGATCCTGACATAACACCTTACATAAAAAATTAGGGCAATACCGCACAAAGATTGTGCGGCAGTTGCGCCGGCAGATTTTTCGTCAGATTGT
>JAFLUD010000013.1 GCA_022508965.1 Oscillospiraceae bacterium | reverse complement strand
GGCTCGGACAGCAACTTCTCAAACGAGATAATGATAAACCGCATAAACTCCGACCTTGCGAACGATCTGGGAAATCTCGTGTCGCGCACCGTCGCGATGGCGGACAAATATTTCGGCGGAACTCTCCCGACCGAGCGGCAGCCCGAGGCTCTCGACGACGAGCTTATCGGAATGGCGAAGATGCTCAGAGAGACGGTTGCTCCGCTGGTTGACGAGGCGCAGCTCTCAAAGGCGTTGGAGGAGATCTTCAAGGTAGTCTCCCGCGCGAACAAGTATATCGACGAGACCGAGCCGTGGGTCCTCGGAAAATCCGACGACAAAAAACCGCGCCTGGCAAGCGTTTTGTACAACCTCCTCGAGACCATAAGAATTTGCTCGGGACTCTTGTACGCGTTTATGCCGAGAACCATGCCGATGGTTTGGGAACAGATAGGAGCCTCAAAGGAGCTTACCGCATACGACACTCTCGGAGAATTCGGAAAGCTGCCCGCGGACGTTACCGTTCATAAGGGCGGGGTGCTTTTCCCGAGAATAGACGTTGAAAAGGAAATTGACGAGCTTAACGCTATCCTCGCTCCCGAAAAGTCCTTCCGCGAGGACGAGGACTTAGACAAGGCGAATATCATCACAATAGACCAGTTCGCGGAGATCAGACTCAGAAGCGGAGAGATCACCGCCTGCGAAAAGGTTCCCAAGGCGGATAAGCTGCTGAAGCTCACCGTAGACGACGGCAGAAACGGCAGACAGATAGTCTCGGGAATTGCCAAATGGTATAAGCCCGAAGAGCTTGTCGGAAAGAAGATCGTGTTTGTGGCGAATCTTGCTCCCGCAAAGCTGCGCGGCGAGCTTTCCGAGGGAATGATCCTCGCGTGCGACGCGGGGGACAACGACGTAAGGGTCTTGTTCCTTGACAGCGACGTTCCCAACGGCTCTGTGATAAGATAAGGAGGGCAAAATGAAACCTATCCCCGGACAGGTGTGGACAGACAAAAAACGGACGTTTTTGGGTCTGCCGTGGTCATTTACGAGATATATTCTCACAGGGAAAAAGCTCATCACGCGCAAGGGCTTTTTCAGCATAACTGAGGACGAGGTCGAGCTTTACCGCATTATGGACAAGAGTCTCAGGATTTCCTTTAAGGAGCGGCTTGACGGCACGGGGACGGTGATCCTCAACTGCAAGGACGTTGACACTCCCGTGAAGGAGATAAAGTCGATAAGAAAGCCGCGTCAGTTTCTGGAAATACTCGAGAAGTATGTCGACGATCAGCGCGACAAGTACGGCATACGCGGACGCGATATAATGGGAACACAGCCGCACGATCATGACGATGCGATCTGCGGCACAGATCACGAAACATAATGCGCAGACTGTCGATAAAGCCCCATCTGCGTTGTCAGCCGCACAGCGGCAGCCACGAGGCTAGCCGCCGCACGGCTTCCTAGCATCCGGAGCTTTCTCAACAGTCTGCAAGTAGACAATTTATATTCTACCCAAGGAAGGGGGAAAAGAAGTATGGATATTTCAAGAATAGCCGATATAGGCAGCGTCAATCAAACCACATTGACCAAGCCCGCTGAGCGAGCCACCGAAACCAAGAACTCCACGCTCGCCTCCGAGCATACCGACAAATTTATAAAATCCGAGGCGGCGTTTACACCGGCGTATACAAAAAAATCCGCGCAGAAGCAGGATTCCGACAACAACCTCCTGCAGCGCGAAAACGCTGAGGACAAGGTAGAGCAGGCGCAGGAGGGCGAGGCGAGCGTTACCCGCGGCGAGCTTATGACCAAGGGAGTAAGCCACATTATCCGCGCGATGTTTGTAAAGCAGGGCGAGGTAATTTCGGGGCAGGTTCCGAGCGTGGGAGCCAAGATGTACGCCGAGGAGCTTTTGTCGCAGCTGCGGCAGCTTTACGGAAGCTCCGCCGCGGAGGAGAACTCGCTTGAATACTGGCAGCCCGACGAGACTGCGGCACGGCTTTTGATGTTCTTCGACTGCGTGAGCGTAGAGGGCGAGGACAAGGGCTTGCTGCTGGAGCGCTCTTTCCTGGGCGCGTTCAACGAGACCGAACAGCTGTTCGGCGGAAGAGGAAGGCTCCCGCTGGAGAGCTATGAAACCAAGCAGCTGGTTCTCGAAAGCTATTTTAACGGAGCCGCGTAATGGGGATATTCGACACCCACGCGCATTATTGGAGATCGGATTTTGGCGAGGAGCTTGACGCGCTTCTCAAAGAATTGCCGAGCAAAAACGTAGAAAAGGTAGTGGCGGTCGGCTGCGACCTGCCGTCAAGCGAGGAAGAGATCGAGCTTGCGGCGCGGTATGATCACGTTTATGCCGCCGTGGGATTCCACCCGGAAAACGCCGGAAAAGTCCCCGAAAACTGGGAAAGCGAGCTTATAAGGCTGCTGTCCCGGGATAAGGTCGTTGCCTTGGGGGAGATAGGGCTGGATTATCATTATGAGGACGGTCCGCCCAAAGAGGTGCAAAAGGACGTTTTTATAAAGCAATTGGAGATCGCTCAAAGCCATAACCTACCTGTAATAATCCACTCTCGCGACGCTATGGGCGACACGCTTGATATTCTCAAAAAACACAAGCCGAGAGGCGTTATGCACTGCTTTTCGGGGAGTGCCGAAAGCGCGCTTGAAATAGTGAAGCTCGGAATGTACATCGGCTTTACGGGAGTGCTTACCTTCAAGAACGCCAAGAAAGCGCAGGCGGCGTGCGCGGCAGTTCCGACAGAGCGGCTGCTGTTGGAGACCGACTGCCCGTATATGGCGCCCGTGCCGCACAGAGGCGAACGCTCCGACAGCTCTATGATCGCGTTTACCGCCGCAAAAATGGCGGAAATAAAGGGCGTTTCAACCGAGGAAATGCTTGAAATCACAAATCAAAACGGCAAAAAGCTGTTTAACTGCTAGATAACAACCGATTCCTACTCTCTAGCTACTATCAGGAGGCAATATGGATACTGACGGCAGTCGAAGTACAAATAACCTGCAGGAAAAAGAAAACGACCACAAGGTCGCGAAGGTGCTTTTAGCGCCGCTGGTCTGGATAAACCGAGGACTTTCGGCGCTTCTTAAAAAGGTGTTGGGAGCAAACTACGCGGATGTTACCGAAGACGAGGTGCGCGATCTGGTGGACGCGCTCGCGAACGACGACGACGAGGACGGCATCGAGGAAAATTCCGCGCAGATGATAAACAACATCTTCGAGTATGACAACCTCACCGCCGCCGACGTTATGACGCACAGGACGTCCATTGTCGGCGTGGATATCAACACCATCACGCTAGACGACCTTATCTATCTGGCGTTGGATATGGGTTTTTCGAGAATTCCCGTTTACGAGGAATCGGTGGATAAAATTCTCGGCATCGTTATTGTAAAGGACCTGCTGTGCCTTATCGGGAAGACCGATCTCAGCGATTTCAAGCTCGGGAATTTCCTGCGCGATGTAATATTTATTCCCGAGGCGTGCCCCTGCCCCGATATTTTCAAATCGCTCACCGAGCAGAAATCGGGAATGGCGGTCGTTGTGGACGAATACGGCGGAACCGCGGGTATCGTGACGCTCGAGGACATCATCGAGGCGGTCATGGGAAATATTCAGGATGAATACGACGATGAAAAGCAGATGATAACCGACATTGGCGGCGGCGTATACGATGTTGACGGAGAAGCAAATCCCGAAGAGGTCTTCGAGCTTTTCGGAGTGGAGCTTCCCGAGGATCACGAGTACGAGACGATCTCGGGCTTTGTCGCGGATAAGCTGGGATATATCCCGGAGGGCGGCGAGCCGGTTCCTCCGAGCGTGGAATACGAGGGCGTAAGGCTCGTAGTGCTCCAGGTCGAGGACAGAAATATGCTGAAAATTCGGGTGCTTAAGGCTGCCGAAGAGGACGAGGAATGAGAAAAACGGAAAAAAACAGAGCGCTTGAAATTATCGAACTGCTAAAGCAAGCGTATCCGGAGGTAAAGTGCGCGCTGGTTTACTCTCAGCCGCACGAGCTGCTTATAGCCACGCGGCTTTCCGCGCAGTGTACCGATAAGCGCGTGAATATGGTCACTCCCGCGCTGTTCAAGCGGTTCCCGAGCATAGAGGCGTTCGCGAACGCCGACGTTGCCGAGGTCGAGGAGTACATAAAGTCCTGCGGACTGTTCCACACAAAGGCGCAGGATATCGTGGAGATGTGCAGAATGCTCCATGACATATATAAGGACGCGGTTCCCGATACGATAGAGGAGCTGGTGAAGCTCCCCGGCGTGGGACGCAAGACCGCAAACCTTGTCGCGGGAGATTTATATGGAAAGCCCGCGATGGTGTGCGACACACACGTTATACGCCTGACGAACCGCTTAGGGCTGTCAAAGGGAAAGGACGCCGTGCAGGTGGAAAAACAGCTGCGCGCGGTTATTCCCGCCGACGAGGGCTTGAACTTCTGCCACCGCTTAGTCTGGCACGGACGGCTGGTATGCTCCGCGCGGTCGCCGCAGTGCGGTGAGTGCACTCTCAAAGAGCAGTGCCGCGAATATAAAAAAGCAACCCCTAGATGATCTAGGGGTTTTGTTTTGTGACGACTTGTGACGGGTTTGACGGGATTTATAACTTCTCTTATAAGAATTTCAAAATAATTTATATATAGAGGTTCCTAGAAAAGGGGTCAAACCCGTCACAACCTGTCACATATTATATTACAATATTAAAATCCGGAAGCTCGTCCAGGGCTATGGAGTTTTTACAGTTGTAGAGGAACTTCACATACTGCACGGAGTTGTAGCTCTCGGAAAGCGCGCCGTTCATATTCAATGTGAAATCCCCGCTGCCTGCCGCGGTCCAGAGCCAGATCGCGTTATCGCGGAACATATAGTTGATGTTCGGCAAAACGTCGCAGGAGCTTACCGAGAGCATCTTGTGCGCCACTGTAAGCGAGGAAATGGAGGAAAACCGTCCCGCAAACGAAGCGTCGGAGGTCTCATAAAAGCTCTGCCCGATAATATCCACATAGCCGTCGCCGGGGTAGTAGTCCATATTGCTGCCGTCCCACACCCAAATGAGACTTTTCAGCTTGTGGTATCTGCACATTCTGTCAAATACTATCCGCCAGAGTATCTGATAGGTCTCGGGGGACTTTCCCCACCAATACAAGCCCGAATCCCCGTCGGGAAGCGGGTGGAACAGCACCGTGGCGTTCTCGCTGTCAAAGCGCTTTAAAACCTCCGCCATAGCGTCGATGTCCTTAAGCAGCGACGCTATCTCCGAGCGCATATACCCGTTGTCGATATGCGCGGCAAGCTCTTCGTCGCCCATCAGTGCGATCTCATCGGGTCTTTGGTTCTCAAATACTCCGTCGAGATTAAAATCGCCGATCTCTGTTCCACGCCTATAATTCGGAGAATACCAGTGCCAGGTATATGCCTGAAGCCCTCCTTTTTTAGTCCAATCTAAGGCAAGCTCCAGCTCCTTTTCAAGCAGTTTTTTGTTCTCGTCGCCGTCGGAAAGCGCGTAGGCAATTTCTCCGCTTCTTATCGCGGGATATCTTCCCGTGGCGTTGTATACCGCGTCTATTTCCGCGTTGGAAGCGGGGGAAACGTTCTGCGCGGTGAGAACGGAATTTCCGTATACCTCGGAGAAATATTTCATCACGTTTACGGTATGGATCGAAGCCGACGGATTTATGCACGCCGAACCGACGCTGTAATATTCCGAGCTTACCGCGCTGCCGCTTTCCGCGATAATATAGTCGATGTCAACGCTGCCCTCGGCGACGTAAAATCTCATAACGTTCTGCCCCGGCGTCAGATAAACGCTGTCGATGGCGCTGTACTCAAACGAGAGCGCATTAAAGTCGTTCGGCACGCGCGCGGGGATATAAAACGCCCCGCAGACTGTTCCGCCGACCTCAAGTGTAACCGCCGCTCCGACAGTAGAGCGCGCCGCGAGAATTATCCGATAATGCTGCGCGGTGTTCGCGTTGAGAATATGCGTTAGTGTATCCTCCGCGCGGAGCTTTACATAGCCGGTTCCGTCAAATTCTCCGTCGTCGGAGAGCGCCCCGTCGAAAACTCCGTTTTCCGCGTGGAGCTTTGCTATGAAATCCTGTTTGTTGAACATGAATTCATTTACGGGAGACTCGTTTCTGTTCTCAACAGGCTCGGGCGAGGAGTTGTCCGAACTGTATGAATCACTGCTATCCGAATCGGAAGAATAGGGTATCCTCGAACAGCCGCCCGCCAGATTCATAACCATGATCAACGCGGCAAAGAGTGAAAGTATTTTCGCGTGTTTCTTCATTTTGTTCCTTTAAAATTTATTCAATAATAATAACGTCGCCGTTATGTATTTCCTCGTCCAGCCGTGCTATTTTTCCGTTTACGGTGATGGTATCGGCGTGGGTCAGAAGCTCGGTGGGATTTTCGGAGAACGCCTTTGCCACATCAAGAAAGATCGGCGGTTTTCCGTCTGCCCTCATGGGGAATTCCGCTTGTATTCCGTTTACCGTTATAGTCGGATTTTGAGAGGAATGCTCGGGCTTTTTTTCGGAAGCTGCTGCCTTAGTTGCCGCAGCCTCGGCAGCCTTGGGAGCCGCAGGCTTGGGTTCGGGAGCCTTTGAAGCGGGAGCCTTTGGCGGCTCGGGAGCGGGCGTGCTGTTCTCGCCCTCGGGAGGAAATTCGTAGGTGATAATATCTCCGCTCTTCAGAAGCGTGTCGATATCCGCGGGCTTGTCGTTAAGCAGAACGCCCTCGCTGACATCGTTCGCCGCGAGCAGCTTGCCCAGCGTTTCCAGCTCCGAAAGCTCTACGGTATCGCCGTCGTTTATGCGGCGGTCGAGCGCGGTCTCCTTGCCGTTCAAGAGAATGAACCGCCCCGCGCGCAGCTTCCTTCCGAAAAGCGTAACGGTGAACATCTTTATTTCCGACATATCGAAATAATCCGAGAGCTTTGCCGCGCCGTCCGCGCCCTTTTCCGCGGGAATTACCCGGACGTCGTCGCCCTTGGTCACCGCGGTGTTAAGCGACGCAGGCTCTCCGTTTACAATGATCTCGGAGGGCTTGGGCGGTTCGCCGCGCAGGGTTATCTTTTCTCCGAGCAGCGTAAACGAGATGGTCTTGCCCGTGCCCGCAAGCATATTCTCGGGCTTTATTTTTACGACCGAGAGCAGCTCGAAGACTGTCAGTCTGTTGGTGTCGGGAGCACGGAGCTTCTTCCCGTTTATGGTGATAGTCGTGAAGTCGTAGGACACTCCCTCGCCCGCGCTTACGGCGATCCCGAGCGGCGTGGAATGCTCCGCGCCGAGGATCATTTCTTCGGGAGCGATTATTCCGCGCAGTGTCTCGCGGCTTCCGGTAATTACCCGGGAAATATCCACGTCAAGCTCGTCGGCAACCATCTGCGCAAGCCCGTTCAGCTTGCTTCCGCCGCCCACAAGGAATACCGCCTGCGGGGGAGTTGCGTTTGCGGTGAGTATTTCCTCCGCGATAACCTTGGCAAGATCGTGAGCCGCGGGCGCGATTATCTGATCGACGCGTTCACGCGTGATCTTATTCTCTATCATTAAAATATTTTTATAGGTAATTTCTTTTTCCGAGGAAATTTTTATCATCTCGGCGGTATTGAAATCGACGAGCAGCTCGCGCATGAGAGCCTCGGTTATCTCGTCTCCCGCGGTGGTCGCCATTCCGTAAGCCACAACGCTTCCGTCGCGCGAAACGGCGACGTCCGAGGTTCCCGCTCCGATATCGCAAAGCGCGAGATTTATGAGACGCAGCTCCTGTGGAATGACCGCGTTCATAGCGGCGATAGGCTCCAGCGTAAGGCTCGAGACCTCCAGATGCGCCGCGTCAACAGCCGCCACAAGGCTGTCCACTACATACGCGGGAAGAAACGCTGCGATTATCTCGGTGGTGAGGCGTTCTCCGCGGTGCCCCTCGGGCTTCTGAACCTTAAAGCCGTCCAGCGAGAGAGAAACCACGCTGTGTCCCACGCAATAAAACGCCGCAGAATCGTTTTTCTGAGAAAAGCTCGCGCAGGTACGGCGAACAGCGTCAAGCTCCGCCGCTTTGATCGCCTCGGCGGTGATTGTTTTCTCCTCGGGGAGCTTATACTCCCAGGAAGCGCGAAGCGTTTTCAGCGCGCGCCCCGCCGCCGCGATACAAACGTTAGTGAGCGCGATATGACGGCGGTTCTCAAGCTCCCGCCGAACGCGCTTTATATCGTCGGCAACCGACTTGATATCCTCGATCTGACCGTCCGACATAGAACGCTTTTCGTGAGCGACCGTTTCGATATCGATGATCTTGCAGCCGTGCGGAGTTTTTTTCGCAAGCACTCCCACAACGGTGCGTGTTCCGATATCCAGCGCGAAAACGATATCCCCCTGCGGATTTTTCTTCGGTGCGGCAGGCGCGGACTTTTTCGCGGACTTGGTTTTCGACTTGGATCTTTCGGTTTTCTTGCTTTGAATTTTCTTCTCGTCCATATTAGCTCCTATTAAATTACCCGAGGTCTATTTTAATGGTATCTCCGTCAACGGCAATTCCCTTGCTGACTGTTATCGGCAGCTTCTGCTCGGCGGAGAAGCCTATCGTCTCGCCGTCTTTAAGCGTTACGTCTCCGTCGAGAACATACACCGAAACGCTCAGAACAAAATCCCTCAGCTCTCCGAGATCGGCTTTGTCGGCATCGACATATACTTCAATTTCCTCTTTGCCGAAACGCCTCATTCCGAATGTATATATCCCCGCCTTTTTGCCGTCGCTGTAGATCCCGAACCATATCAGGTTCAGTATGGGTATCTCGTCGTCTTTAATCATTCGGGAAAATTTTATGTACATTTCCGGCTCGTACACAGCGCCCTCGCTGTAAAACGCGATCGCGTTCTCCTGCTTCAACGCCGCGGAAGCGACCTTTACAAACAGCCGCCCCTTTTCCATAACATCGGAGTCGTCTCCGAGAATACAGATCAACAAATGCGCCTTGTGAGTTTCGACGGTATCCACCGCGTCCTTCCACATATAATTCGCCTTTGCGAAATGTTCCGCTTCGCCATTGGGAACAGGCGAGGGGATAAGCCCTATTACGATCCGAAACCCGCAGGCGTCGGCATAGATCATATCGTCTTCGTCGTTGTCTTCCTGCTCGGAAATGTCGATATCCCATTCCTCTTTAAGGTCGGAAATGAATTGCTCCTTGTCCCATACAGGCTCGGAAAGCAGCGCAAATCCCGCGAAGCTCCCGGTGTTGTCTATTTGCTCGTCTTTGTTATTGACCTGCTGTTCGATGGGAACAGTGTGGTTTTCCTCATTTTTATTCTTATTCTTTCTCCCGAACAATCCCATAATAAAAACCCCTTGTAACTAATATCATTTTAGCGGCAACTATTTGCCCACGCAAAATCTCTTGAAGACCTCCGCTATAACTTCCTCGCTAGCTTTCTTTCCCGATAGCTCGAGAATAGCGTCCAGCGCCTGTTCGAGGTCCACTCCGACCGCGTCGGGAGTGATCCCCGACTGCACGCCCGAAAGCGCGCACTCAACTGCTTGAGACGCTTTTATAACGCAGCTTCTCTGACGTTCGTTAGCGAGAAATCCCGCGTTTGCGTTCAGCTTGTCGAGCTGAAGCCTCTCGGTGATCTCGCGCCCCAATATCTCCGCGCAGTTTTCCTCTTTCGCGGAAATGATCACAGGCTTGCCGAGATCGTTTTGAAGCTGAGCGATATTAAGCTTATTCGGAAGATCGCTCTTGTTGACAACAGGAATTACAGCCTTGTCCTCTAGCAGCGAAAACAACCGCCTGTCCTCGTCGGAAAGCTCGCGCGAGCCGTCGAACACCGCAAGCACGATATCCGCGTTTTTCAGCTTCTCGAGCATTATTTCCACGCCGATCTTTTCCACCTCGTCGTCGGTCTCGCGAATTCCCGCGCAGTCCGCGAGCAGTAGCGGCGCACCGCAGATGTTCACCGTCTCCTCGACGACGTCCCGCGTCGTCCCCGCGATATCGCTGACAATGCTTCGGCGCGTTCCCGAAAGTGCGTTCATAATAGTGGACTTTCCGACGTTCGGCTTTCCGACGATAGCGCAGGAAATTCCGTCGCGGATAAGCCGTCCGGTGTCATAGCCCGAAAGCAGGCTGTCGAGTTCACTTTTGATATTCGAGAGTTTATCCAGAAGCCAGTCTTCGGTGACTGTCGGAGTGTCGTCCTCGGGGAAATCTATCCACGCGGAAATCTGCGACGAGACTTCCATTATCATATCGGAGATGTTCTCCGCACGTCGGTAGAGCGCCCCCTCGCGCTGACTGTTGGAGCAGGCGAGAAGCTGCTGTCCCTGCGCGGAAATAATATCCGCCACCGCCTCGGCTTGGGTGAGCGACAGCTTGCCGTTCAACAACGCGCGCTTGGTGAATTCCCCCGCGCCCGCAGGCTCTGCGCCCGCTTTCAGGCAGGCGGTGAGAACGCGACGCGTAACGTAGATCCCACCGTGACAGGATATCTCGCAGACGTCCTCGCCGGTGTAGGAATGAGGAGCCTTAAACACCAGCAGCACCCCGTCGTCCAAAAGCTCTCCGTCGTCGAAGAGCTTTCCGTAGGCGGCTGTGTATCCGCGCATCTGAGAGATCGGCTTTTCCGAAAGCGGCTTAAAAACCTTTTCGGCGACTGCCGCGGCGTTCTCCCCCGAAATTCTCACCACGGAGATTCCTCCCACGGCAACGGGGGTAGCTATTGCACACACTGTTGACATAAATTACTTTTTCTTTCCAAAAATTTTTCCGAAGAATCCCGCTTTCTTTTCGGGATCCTTGCTGCTGTCCTCGGTCTTTTGCTCCGCGTTTTTCAAAGCCTCCTCATAGCTCTCGGAAAACACGCCGATAAGCACGGGCTTTGCCTTGAATTCCTCACCGACGTCGTTTAAGAGATAGGTGTAGGTTCGCGTTGGAGCTTCGACCTTATAATCTGAGAGCTTCTCACATTCCAGCAGCTTTTTCAGCTTTTCGGTCATGCGCTCGGGGATCGACTCCGCCGCGCTGCCGTAGTATTCCTCGCAGGCGATGTTATACTCCTCCGAGGGATTGCGCCCCGCGATCTGCGTCAGGTGGATTCCCTCGCGAAGATAGCTCGTATAGTCAAGATAGTCGCACCAGAACTCGTTCAACAGCGCCGCGAGTATTTTGTTTTGCAGCTCCTGCAATTCTTTTTCGGGGAATCTTTCCGCCGCTTTTTCAAAAAGCTCCGGAGCGTTTTTTTGCCACATTTCGCTGTTGTAAGAGCCGTCCAGCAGGGATTTTCTCCTGCCGAAGGTAAGCTCGCGGTGCTTTTCGCCGATAAGCGTGTATTTCATGAGATTAACGCGCTCGTCGAAGGAATCTCCCTCCGAAATTCGCTGAACGCGCTCGGCTTCCTTGAGAAGCGTTTTGTCGGTGAGAGTGCCCTCGGTTTTCGCGCTCGGATAATGCCGCCCGCTAAGTCCCTTGAGGTCGTTTTTTTGCATGATCTCGTCATCGAGAGCCGCGAAGAATCTGCTCTCGCCCACGTCGCCCTGACGCCCCGCGCGTCCTCGCAGCTGCTTTGTGATACGCGAGTTTTCGCGCATCGAAGTCGCCAGCACCAAAAGTCCCCCTACGCTCTCGACGAAATCCTTGTCCGAGCAGTCCTCGCCGCCGAGCTTGATATCCACTCCGCGCCCCGCCATGTTGGTAGAGATCGTAACCGCGCCGCGCTCGCCCGCTTTGGCGATTATAGCGGCTTCCTCGGCGTTGTTTTTCGCGTTGAGAACGTTGCAGGAGATACCCATTCCGCGAAGCTCAGCGGCAATGCTCTCGCTTTCTTCAATACTCTCCGAGCCTACCAGCACGGGTCGTCCGATATCCGCCGACTGCTTTATCGCATTGAGAATAGCGCGCCGTTTTTCGGCTTGATCGTAATACAGCTCCAGCGGCTTGTCATCGCGCGCGCAGGGAAGCCGTGTGGGAATAACTTCGGTCAACAGCCCGTAGAATTTCTCGAATTCCTCCCGCGCCGATTCCGCGGTGCCCGTCATGCCCGAGAGCCTGGGATACAACCGCGCGAAATATTGCAGCGCAATGTTTCCCATGATCCTGCCGCGCGAGGTTATCTTAAGATCGTGCTTCGCTTCCGCGGCGGACTGAAGCTCCCCGGGAAAAACCCTGCCCGGAGCGGCTCTGCCGGTGAATTCGTCTATCAAAAGAATGTTTCCGTCTTTTACGATATAATCCTTGTTTTCCGTGAGAACGTCACGCGCTTTCAGACAAGCGCAGATCTTCGCCAACAGCTCGGTGTTCTCCTCCGCGTAAATGTCGCAGCCGAATATTTCCTCCGCCTTGTCCGCGCCGCTGTCGGTAAGATATACGTTTCGTGAATCCTCGTCGAACGCGGAATCCGCCTCGCCGAATTCGGAGATTTTCCCGTAGATTTCCCTCATATCTCCCGAATCGGAGACCGCGACATCTCCCGCGATAACCAGCGGTATTCTCGCCTCGTCTATGAGAATGCTGTCCGCCTCGTCCACGATCGCGAAGTCGAGCTTTTCGGGGAACACCGTATCCTCGGGGTCAAGAGTTACAAAGTCTCGCAGGTAATCAAAGCCCGCTTCTTTTGCGGTAATGTAAAGCACCTGCTTTTTGTAAAGCTCGGATCTCTCGGAACGCGGAGTGCTCTCGGTAATGCACCCCACGGATACGCCCAATTCCCTGTAGATCGGACCCATCCAGCCGCAGTCGCGCTCCGCCAGATAATCGTTGAACGTCAGAATATGCACGTTCTCGCCGTTTAAGGCGGCATAACACGCGGCAAACACAGCCGCCAGCGTCTTGCCCTCGCCCGTCTGCATCTGCACCATTTTCCCCTCGGAAAGTGCAATAGCCGCCGCCAATTGCTCGTCAAACGGCGTTATCCCGAGAGTTTTCTGCGTCGCCGAATAACAGCGCGCGAAAACCTCTTCAAGCGAATTACCGCCGCACTCGCCGCTTTCGACCAGCGTTTTTATTTCAGATATTCTTTTTTTATCCAAATCTTCCTCCAAAACATTCGGCAGCGGGCGTTCATTCGCAATATTTCCGCCGCACGTCGCCCGAAAGCAGCTTAAGGTCGCCGCCGCGGTTTTCCAGCCAGCGGGAGACCGTGCGCGTAGTCTGTCCCAGCCGCGACATCTCGCAGAGGCGGTCGAAGCTCACCCATTTTGCCGCGCATACCTCGATGGATTGCAGGTGCAGCGATTTAAGCGGCACGTCCTTTATCAGAATGTAGAAATCTCTCAGCATACTGTCTGTGGTAAGCGACCATTCCAGTCTCAGCTCGTCCTCGTGCGCGCGTATGCCCGTTTCCTCAAAAAGCTCTCTTACTGCAGCCTCGCGGCTGGTCTCTCCCGAAACCGCGCAGCCGCCCGAGCATTCCCACTTGCCGCCGCTTGTTTTTTCGGGAACGCGCTGGGTAAGCAGTATCTCTCCGTTGTGATTGATCGTCATTATCTGCACGACGATGTGATACTCACCGCGCGGAATGGGCGCGCCTCTCAGCACCTGCCTTCCCAAGGGCTGTCTAGCCGCGGTGTACAAATCAAAAAACTCCATTTTTACACTCCAAAATCAAAAAATACATATTCTACTTTATTATAACACAATTTTGCGCCGCTGTCAAGCGGCGCAGTCGCGCGAAGCGCGTTATTTGCGAAGCAAAGAAAATTTGTTTCAAAAAACGCAACCTTTCGGCGTATGCCGAAAACCGCCAAAGGCGGTCAAAATCCAAAATTTGGATTTTGAGGGCTGCGGTTATTATAACACAATTTTGCGCCGCAGTCAAGACGCCACAATATTATCTGCTTGACAACCGGGAAATTTTTTGTTACAATATTTGTGACAAAAAATATCGAGGTAATTAGTTATGTTTGATCCGGTTATTTTCGATTTGGACGGAACGCTTTTAGATACGCTCGGAGACCTTGCCGCGGCAGGGAATCACGCGCTGAGGCAGATGGATTTCCCGACGCATACGGACGAGGAATTCCGTTTATTTGTGGGAAACGGGATAGCGAAGCTTATAGAGAGAATGCTCCCGGCGGGAAGCTCGGAGGAGGTCCAGAAAACCGCCTATTCTGTTTTCGCGGAATATTACGCGCTTCACAATTCCGACAAAACAAAGCCCTACGGCGGGATCGCGGAGCTGCTGGCGGAGCTTAAGTCGCGCGGTATTACCGCTGTGTGCGTTACCAATAAGGATCACTCGTTTTCCGAGGAGCTTTTGCGGTCGTTTTTCGGTGAGAATATAACCGAGGTCATCGGCGCGGGCATAGGCTTTCCCGTAAAGCCCGATCCGAGCGCGGTTCTGCACCTTGCCGAGAAGTACCGTAAAAGCGGCTGTGAGCCGCTGTATGTCGGCGACAGCGGAGTTGATATGCAGACCGCAAAAAACGCCGGACTCACCGCCTGCGGAGTGCTCTGGGGCTTTCGCGGCAGGGAGGAGCTGGAACAGTACGCTCCCGCGTTTCTCGTCGAAAACGCCGTCGAGCTTGGCAGGATCATTCTCGAAGGTGATGCTTGATATGACAAATCGAAATTTACGGAGGTAAGGATGGTAAAGAAGCTAAACTCCAATCATCTAAAAATAATAGCAATTATAGCCATGACTATAGACCATGTCACGGATCTATTATACCCTTCTTTCCCCGCTCAACCTTTACCGATTGTCCTGCACATAATTGGGAGATTAACTGCTCCAATCATGTGGTTCTTCATAGCAGAAGGATATCATTATACACACAATATAAAGAAGTATTTATTCAGGTTAGGTGTTTTTTCTGTTATCTCTCATTTTGCATATTGCTTTGCATTTGGTTTGGATTTTATTCCGTTCAAGACTGGCGTATTCAATCAGACAAGTGTGATGTATCCTCTGTTTGTATCTGTATTGGTTTTATGGATTCAAGATACAGAGCTAAAGAAGATCAATAAAGTGATAAAGAATGTTCTTTGCCTTATTTTAATATGGAGTGCATTTCCGGCAGATTGGAGCTGCATTGCTGTATTAGCAATAATGGGAATTTATCGAAATCGTGGAAATCTTAAGAAGCAGACGATCTCAATGATGATTTGGGTTTTGCCATATGCTGTAGTATCATTTTTCTTTGTAAGTAAAATTTACGGAATAATAGAACTGTTTGTTATTTTAGTATGCCCTTTGATGAAACAATATAATGGTCAAAAAGGAAAAGCCAATTGGTTAAAATGGTTTTTCTATATTTACTATCCAGCACATCTTGTCATAATCGGAATTATTAGAATGGTGATGTATGGCGATATAAGTATTTTGTTTTAATAAATCTCTGACTTGCGCGAGCAACCAAATTATAAATCAATCCCCGAGCGACAGACAAAGCCGTCTCGGGGATCTTTACTTTAAGTTTCGTTAATTTTCGAGCCGCTTTTGAAGACCAGCGCCGCTATAAGTCCGAAGAAGATAGCCGCGGCAATTCCTACTGCGGCGTTTGTGAATCCGCCCATAAACGCGCCGAGAATCCCGTTCTGATCAACCGCCTCGCGAACGCCCTTTGACAGCAGATATCCGAAGCCCGTAAGCGGAACGGTAGCTCCGCCGCCGGCAAGCTCCACGATCGGCTCGTACAGCCCGAGCGCTCCCAGAATCACTCCCGCAACCACATAGGAGGTGAGAATTCTCGCGGGCGTGAGCTTTGTAAGGTCGATGAGAACTTGCCCGATAGCGCACAGCAGTCCGCCGATCAAAAACGCCCAAACGTATTCCATAAACATATCCATAGCTTTTCCTCCTTAATCCGATGTGATCTCAACGGCGTGCGCGATTCCGGGTATCGCTCCGCCCTGCTGAACTATCGTCGGCGACATCAGCGCGCCGGTTGCCGTGTAGAGTATGCGCTTCAGCTCGCCTCTGCGGACTTTCTTGAGGAAATATCCGCACATCATCGAAGCCGAGCAGCCGCAGCCCGAGCCACCCGCGTGAACGTCCTGGCGGTCTCTGTCGTAGATAAGCAGACCGCAGTCCTTGTGACGGCTCTCAATAGCAACGCCGTCGCGCTTGAACAGCTCGTGCATTATATCGCTTCCGACCTGACCCAGGTCGCCCGTGATTATCATGTCGTAATTTTCGGGATGGGTTCCCATGTGCTTCATGTGACGGGTAACAGTGTCGTAAGCCGCGCCCGCCATTGCCGCGCCCATGTTGTTGAGGTCGGTGATACCCATATCCTGGATCTTTCCGACAGTAGCCGCGCGGATAAACGGCGCTTTTTGTGAGGAATCAACGATAGCCGCGCCCGACGCGGTAGCCGTCCATTGTGCCGTGGGAGTTCTCACTCCGCCGTAGTTCAGAGGGAACCTGAACTGCCGTTCCGCGGACGAAAAGTGCGACGAAGTGACCGCCGCGCAGTTTTCGACGTAACCCGCGTTCACCATAGCCGCCGCCAGCAGCAGCGACTCCGCAAACGTCGAGCAAGCTCCGTAAACTCCCATGAAAGGAATATAGAAATCCTTAAGCCCGTAGGACGAGCCGGTGCACTGATTGAGCAGGTCGCCCGCAAAGATCAGATCCATTTTTTCGGGAGTAAGCTCCGCCTTGTCCATAGCATATTGCAGCGACTTTTTTTGAAGACTTGCCTCCGCCTGTTCCCAGGTATCCGCACCGCCCTTGTTGTCCTCCATTATCTCGTCGAACTCGTTTCCGTAGGGACCGTCGCCCTCGACCTTTCCGACAACCGCCGCGAATGACGTTATCGACGCGTTGCTGAATTTAAAGGTTTTTCCTTCACAGATCGCCATAACATCACCTCCTAAAACAGCGTAGTAATATAGTAGATAAGACCGTAAACAATGGACGCGGAAATTCCGTAAACAATTACCGGGCCCGCGATAACGAACATCTTGGCTCCCAATCCGAGAACAAACCCCTCGGACTTGAAGTCAAGTGCGGGCGACACCACAGAGTTCGCAAAGCCCGTGATGGGAACCAGCGTACCCGCGCCCGCGTGCTGAGCGATCCTGTCGTACAGCTTGAGTCCCGTAAAAAGCGCGGACAGAAAAATAAGCGACATTGAAGTCAGCATACCCGCTTTTTCCATATCCAACCCCAGCATCTGATATATATTCAGCAAAGCCTCTCCGAGAACGCAGATCCCGCCTCCGATAACGAATGCCAGCGGTATTGTCTTATACATCGCCGACGGCGGAGAAAGGCGCTTCGCCAGCCTGCCGTATTCCTGATTTGAAATATTCATAAAGAAAAAACTCCTCTCAAAATAATTCGTTTTTCACAAATATTTTGTCGAAGTAATTCTTAAAAATTCAGTTTTTTTGTCGGTAATATTTGTCTTTGGGAAATAAAAAAGCCCCCGAAGCGGTTTAAAAGACCGCCTCGGGGAGTGGATTTTATTATGCAGCTCCGAATCTATCCATACAAATTTTCATCAACCAGATTATCAGATAGTGAGCAGGATAGAACGCGTAGAAAAACCACTTGGCAAAAGTCGGGTGCTTGCCTTTTTTGCCGTTATAGAATGTTGTCATGCAAAAATACGCCGCCATAAACATCCCAAACATTATTGCCATATATGTCAAGAGCTTTTCGGTCGGAGCCTTTCCGAGCAAAATAAGATTCAGCAGGCAATGAACAAGAGCGATCGACGTATATACAATAAATCTCGTCTTCGGTTTTTCTCTGAAAATATGTAAGAACAGTATTATCACTACGCCGGTAACCAACCAGTCCGAATTTACCAAAGCCGTTGCGGCAACGCAGAGAATAACAAGCAAGATCCGCTTCCACTTCTTGAATTTGCTTTCCCAGCAGATGATCGAAAGCAGCCCGAAGAACAGCGTGAAAATTACATTGCTGCTCCACCAGCCGTTAAGGGGTTGGAATATCAGCCAGTCAAACGGCTGTGTAATTACGGCGAACAACAGCAGCCGCAGAGCATACTTTTTTCGATCTCGTGTATACTTGTAGCCGTCCGCGATAAAGAAAAACATTACCGGCGGACAGAACAAAGAAAACGCGCTTATTATCATCAGCGCCATCGGAAGCTCATATACCGCGATTTCGCTGCTTGGGTTATTCATCAGGTTTATCCATGCGATCGCGTGTCCGATAAACATCGGTATCAATGCGAGATACTTCATCATATCGCGGTTAAAAATTTTGTATTTCTTTTCGTTGTCCGGCATCATCAGCACCTCACATATTCGTTTTAATTATTATATCAAATCGCGCGTTTTTTGTCAATAGAAAAGCCACAGCGTTCTTGACCGAAGATCAAGAATGCCATGGCTGAAAACTCTCTGCAAAATGCGTGGCTTTACTTTTTGAGGATCTTAGAGAACTCCAGAGCCTTTCCGAGATCGCCCTCGACCTTGAGCTTTCCTGTGGTGTACGCGAGAACAGGGTCGAGCTTTCCGTCCATCAGCTTGACGAAGTTTGCAGGCTCGATGTTGATAGCGCAGTTGCGGTCGTTGTACTCGTAAGGCTCAACAGAAATTTTTCCGTTCTTTACCTCCACATAGAAAACGCCGCCGCTCTTTCCCGTAAGATTCACCTGAACCGCAAGAAAATCCGTGCCCGAGGCGTCGGTCTCGGCAGCCTTGTCCCTTACCTTTTTTAAAATCTCATCAAATGTCATAAAAACTCTCCTTTCACAGTCCTTTTTGAAATTGTTCGGTGTTGCCTTAAATTATAACATATGTTCCCTGTTTTGTCAAGGCTCTTCCGTTAAGAATACAATTATCGACAGCCTGTTAGTCGCCGAAGTCGGCAATATCTATCCAAGTCAGCAGCAGCTCGCGTTCCTCGGGGCGCTTGAATTTCAGCTGAGCGGCAGCCACGATAGGCAGCCAGTCGTAGATATCGCCCGCGGGGATCCCTGTCTTTGCGCAGTATATTTTCATATATTTTTCCGCAGCCTCGGTACGGTGTTTAAGGCAAAAATTGAGATAGGTTTTCGCGACGTCGGCAGCGGGATTTCCCTGCTTTGCCTTAAGCCAATCCACGATATAAACGCCATCGCTGTTGACGATGATGTTGTCGGGCGAGAAGTCTCCGTGGCAGAGCGTGTTGGTTTCCGGCATGGACTTCAGCCGTGTGAGAAGCTCGTACTTTTTCACGTCGTCGATCATATCCAGTCCGTCGATCGAACGCTTGATATAATCCTTCAGCCTGCTTAATTTCGGGGTTTTAAGAGAATTTAACTCGACCTGCAGATCGGCCATTTTATCAAGAAATTCCTCGCGCTTTTTTGGCTTTTCTCGCATCAGCTCGTCCATTGTTTTCCCGCTGATATGCCGATAGATGATCGCCCATTTTCCGTCGACTGTGGTAATTCCCTCAAACGGCGGTATTCTGCCAAAGCCCGTCTCTTCCACTCTCGTGTGCGTCAGCGCTTCGTAAAGAACGACGCTTTTCGGTTCGTCGGCGTCTTTAAAAACCTTCACGCACTTGTCGTCGGATACGAATACCTGCACCTTTTCGCTCTCGGCGATCATTTTTTTAAGCTCCATAAAACACGCTCCTTTCCGTTTTTTTGTATCACTTTTCTGAGAATTTTTCAAGGAGAATCGTTAAGCACATCAAGAATTCTTCGCCACTGCTCCATCATTTCCGCCTCGGAAACAGTTCTGTTCGCGGGACTTGTGGAGGGCAGACAAATGTCCTCGGGGAGATCGGGAAAGAACCTTTTATACAGCGCGTGAGCCTTTTTCCCCACGGTAAAGACCGCGCGGATATCGCAGCTGTCGGTGATCGTTTTAAGGTTATTGGGAACTCCCCCGCGAATGGAGCCGTCCTCCGCGCCGATTATCTCACAGCTTTCCAGCACGTCCCAGAGAGCGATCCCGTGCTTTAAGCACAAAGAACGCCTGCCCTCGATATCCGAGGGAATTTCTTCGTTTAAAATCGCGCAGAGCATTTTCCAAAAGCGGTTTTGCGGGTGCATATAATAGAACCCGCGCTCCCGCGATTTCGGGGAGGGTATCGTTCCTAAAACCAAGACCTTAGAACGGCTGTCATACACGGGCGGAAACTCGTGCGACACCTTTTTGAATCCGCGTTCAGAACTCATAATCGACGCTTGCCGACGCCGTGCGGATCGTTTTGCAGAAGTCGGAGACCGCGACGTGCAGAGGGTTTGTGCTGTACGCGTTCAGCGCCTCCATGCTGTCGAACTCAGACACTAAAACCGCGTCGTAGCTGCGCTCGGATGGGTTCATATTTATCCCCACCTCCATCGCGCGGATCTCGGAGATCTGCGGCTTCAGCGCCAGCAGCCGCTCGCGGAATTCCAGCATCTCCTCGCGCTTGTCCTCTTTAAATTTCCACATAACAATATGCTTTATCATAGTTTTGCTCCTTTCCTCTGATATATAAATTATAGCATATTTTAACAGAGAAATCAAGTGCTTGATTTTGTGAACATCTTTGACATAATTGAGAGAATCGACTATGAGTAATTGATTATAAAATTATTATGAATTAAGAAAAGCTCGGATCTCTCCGAGCCTTCTTTTTTAGTTAAGGACCTTGTATTCCAAGTCCTCGACCGCTTTTTTAAGAACGGCAAAATCCGTTTCCGCCGAGAGCTTGACTTCGGCGGTTCCCTTTTCGTGAGAAACGGCTGCCTCCGAAACGGTGGGGATAGCCTCCAGCGCCTTCTTAACAGCCGCCTCGCAGTGGCCGCACATCATGCCTTCGATTTTCATTGTGATTTCCATAGAAATGTCCTCCTTATTATTAACAAGCGAAAGCTCGCTTTGTTTTTTGTTTTTCGCACGGAGCCTGCGGTCGTGCGCTGAGTTGTGAATGTTTGTGAGATTGAGCCGCAGCGCGTTCGTCACTACGCAAAAGCTCGACAGGCTCATTGCCGCCGCCCCGAACATAGGATTCAGCCGCCAGCCGAACAGCGGGATCCACACGCCCGCCGCCAGCGGGATTCCGATGACATTATAAATAAACGCCCAGAATAGGTTTTGCTTGATATTCCGCAGCGTGGAACGGCTGAGCCTGATCGCCGCGGGAACGTCCGAGAGACGGCTTTTCATCAGCACCACGTCCGCCGCGTCCAGCGCGATGTCCGAGCCTGCGCCGATAGCGATACCGATGTCGGCGCGCGTAAGCGCGGGAGCGTCGTTTATCCCGTCGCCGACCATTGCCGTTTTTCCGCGCGTTTTCAGCTCCTTGATGATATCCTCCTTGCCGCCCGGAAGAACCCCCGCGATCACCTCGTCAACTCCCGCGAGCTTCCCGACAGCCTCGGCGGTTCGCTGATTGTCGCCGGTAAGCATTATGGTGCGAATTCCCATATTTTTAAGTTGAGAAATTGCCTCGGGGCTGTCTTCTTTTATGGTATCGGCAACCGCGATGATGCCGATGATCTTCTGTTCCCTTGCGAAGAACAGCGGGGTTTTCCCCTCGTTGGAAAGCGCTTCGGCAGTATCGCGCGTTTTTTGGGGAATATCGCAGTAGGTCTCGCAAAGCCGCAGATTTCCCGCGATGTATTTTTCACCGTCCAGCTCCGCCGAGATTCCCGCGCCGCGCAGCACCTCGAATTTATCCGGTTCTTTTGCGGAATATCCGCGTTCGTTCCCGTAGGCGATGATTGCCCGCGCGAGAGGGTGCTCGCTTCGCTGTTCCAGCGAGAACGCCGCCTTTAAAAGCTCCTCCTCGGAGATCCCCTCGGGAATAACGTCGGTAACGGTAGGCTCGCCCTTAGTTATCGTTCCCGTCTTATCGAGAACCACGATCTCGGTTTTCCCTGTTTCCTCCAGAGAAACGGCGGTCTTGAAAAGTATCCCGTTTTTAGCGCCTATGCCGTTTCCGACCATTATAGCTACGGGAGTCGCAAGCCCCAGAGCGCACGGGCAGGAGATAACAAGCACGGAAATTCCGCGTTCCAGCGCGTAGCCAACGCCGTTCCCCGTGAGCAGCCAGACCGCGATAGTGACAAGCGCGATCGCTATGACCGCAGGCACGAAAATTCCCGAGACCTTGTCGGCTATTTTCGCAATGGGAGCCTTTGTCGCCGCCGCGTCACTCACCATTTTTATTATCTGGGAAAGCGAGGTGTCCTCGCCGACGCGCGACGCTCTGCAGCGGATATACCCCGATTGATTTATGGTAGCCGCCGAGACCTCGTCGCCGATGATCTTATCAACTGGAATGGATTCCCCGGTAAGCGCCGATTCGTCGATAGCCGTCTCGCCCTCGACGATAACTCCGTCCGCGGGGATACTCTCGCCCGCTCTCACAGCGAATATATCGCCGATCTTCACCTGCTCTACGGGAACGGTTATCTCGTTTCCGTCACGCACCAGCACGGCGGTCTTGGGAGCGAGCTTCATAAGACTTTTAAGCGCGTTTGTGGTTTTCCCCTTGGAATAAGCCTCCAGCAGCTTTCCGAGAGTGATAAGCGTGAGGATAGTTCCCGCGCTCTCGAAATACAGCTCGTGCATATATTCCATCGCGAGCATATGGTTTCCGGAATTCTGCGCGCCGCTCATCACAAACATCGCGTAAACGCTGTAACCGAACGCCGCCGCCGCTCCGAGCGCCACCAGCGTATCCATATTCGGCGCGCGGTGGATTATCCCCTTAAAACCGCTTATGAAGAATTTCTGATTTATCACCATGATAATTCCCGTAAGCAAAAGCTGCGCCAGAGCCATCGCGACGTGATCGTTTGCGAGTAACGGCGGAAGCCACCAGCCCCACATCATAGCTCCCATAGAAATGTACATGAGAACTATCAGAAATCCCAGCGACCAGAACAGCCTTAATTTCATTCTGGGAGTTTCTTTATCTGTAAGGGAATCCTCGTCGCTTGCGGTTTTCTCCGCGCCCTTGCCGTCTTTCAGAGAGGCTCCGTAGCCCGCGTCGGTCACGGCTTTTATTATCGCGGACGGCTCCGCGTCGCCCTCAACTCCCATGGAATTGGTAAGCAGACTTACCGAGCAGCCCGTCACTCCCGAAACCGCGCTCACCGCTTTTTCGACTCTCGCGCTGCAAGCGGCGCAGCTCATTCCGGTAACGTTATATTGCCGCATCATATCACCTCATTAACTTTTGCAAAGTATTTACAAGCTCGTCGACGACCGCGTCGTCGCCGTTTTTAATATTATCCGCAACGCAGGTGCGGATATGCTCGGCGAGCAGCTCTTTATTAAAGGAATTCAGCGCCGCAGTAACTGCGGACACCTGTATTAAAATATCGGTGCAGTAGGCGCTGTTTTCCACCATTTTTTTGATCCCGTTTATCTGCCCCGAGATCCTGTTAAGGCGGTTTATCAGCTTTTTGTATTCCTCGTCTGAGCGCTCTTTTTTCTTTTCACAGCAACAGCATTTCTCTTCCATTTTTATCAACTCCTCGGTTATTATTATATACCCCCACGGGGTATTTTGTCAAGTGTTTTTTGAGAATTTTTGGGGAATATTTTTGACGAACGCATAAAAATTTTAAAATTTGCAAAGAATTTTATTAAAATCGCTTGACAAGTTAATAACTTTATGATACAATTATTAATAACGGAGGTGAAAGCCAATGTCAAAAAGCATTTACAGCCTTGTGCTGTCCGACGGCGTTGTGGACGAGGTGGACGCTCTGGCGCGGGCGGCGAACGTCTCGCGCTCGGCGATGATAAACCGGATTCTCGCAGAACGCGTCGCTTACACAACCCCCGAAATGCGGCTGCAGGATATTTTGCAAAGCTTGGAAAACTCGATACTAAGCTCGATGAACGGCGCGTTTATGCTCTCCGCAAAGCCTGCCGGGGGAGTTCTCTCGGCGAGGACGTCGCTTAAATACCGCTATAAGCCGACGGTGAATTATTCGGTGGAAATATTCTCCGAAAACGGCAGACGCGCGGGGGAGCTGAGGGTCACCTTCCGAACGCAGAACGAGCAGCTTATCGACGATCTTACGGGATTTTTCCGCTGCTGGGCAAATCTCGAGCAAAAGTATATCGCGGATAAGCTGTCGTGCGATATTGTCTACACGATCTCGCAGGGACGCTTTTCGCGAACGCTCAACTCTCCCGACAAGCGCGTTTCCGACGACGAACTGGGAGTTGCCGTCGCGGATTATATGGCGGCGTTTGACGGCGCGATGAAGGAATATTTCATGCGGCTTCCCGATGTCGGCGAGGCAAAGAAAGCCGCCGAAAATCATTATCAGAGCCAAATATCAAAACAGACTATTATTATATGAGGGGGAATTACAATGAATCCAAACAAGCTCACACAAAAATCCGCGGAAGCAGTGCAGTCCGCGCAGGACGTTTCGCTGTCCTATCAGAACAACTGCGTCGAGCAGATGCATCTGCTGTACGCGCTGCTGTCCGACGAAGGGGGACTTGTCCCGCAGATATTCACAAAAACCGGCGTCGATGCCGACGGCTTGAGATCCGCCGCGCTGAAATTCATCGAGGGAATGCCGCGCGTTACCGGAAGCGGTCGCGAGGCGGGAAAAATATTCATCTCCTCCGAGCTTGACAAGGCGCTTGCCGAAGCGGAAAAGCAGTCCGAGAGAATGAAGGACGATTATATTTCCGTGGAGCATCTGCTGCTGGCTCTGATCGAAGTTCCCGACAGCGGGATTTCGAGCATTTTCAAGAGCTTTGGCGTTGACAAAAACAAGATCTTAAAAGCATTGCAGGAGATCCGCGGAAACCAGCGCGTCACCTCGCAAAATCCCGAGGAGACCTACGACGTTCTTAAAAAATACGGTCAAGATTTAGTGGAACTCGCACGCCAGAATAAGCTCGACCCCGTCATCGGACGCGACGGCGAGATCCGCAGCGTTATCCGTATTCTCTCCAGAAAAACCAAGAATAATCCGTGCCTTATCGGCGAGCCTGGCGTTGGTAAAACCGCGATCGCCGAGGGCTTAGCTCTCAGAATTGTCCGCGGCGACGTTCCCGCGAATCTGAAAGACCGCAAGCTGTTCTCGCTGGATATGGGAGCGCTCATCGCAGGCGCAAAATATCAGGGCGAATTCGAGGAACGCCTCAAAGCGGTATTGAACGAGGTCAAGAAAAGCGACGGCAGGATAATTCTCTTTATTGATGAATTGCATCTGATAGTCGGCGCGGGAAAATCCGGCGGCGCAATGGACGCGGGCAATCTTCTGAAGCCCATGTTGGCGCGCGGAGAACTCCACTGCATCGGAGCCACCACGCTCGACGAGTATTCCAAATATATCGAAAAAGACCCCGCGCTCGAGAGGCGTTTCCAGACGGTTCTGGTGGACGAGCCGACCGTCGAGGATTCCATATCCATACTGCGCGGACTTAAGGAGCGCTATGAGATCTTCCACGGTGTAAAGATCCAGGACAACGCGATAATAGCCGCGGCAACTCTTTCCAACCGCTATATAACCGACAGATTTCTGCCCGACAAGGCGATAGATTTAGTAGACGAGGCGTGCGCGATGATCCGCACGGAAATGGATTCCATGCCCGCCGAGCTTGATCAGATCTCCCGTGCGATAATGCAGCTTGAGATCGAGGAAGCCGCGCTGTCAAAAGAGACCGACCGCCTTTCCGAGGAACATCTTGAGGACATTCGCCGCGAGCTTGCCGAAAAGCGCGACCGCTTCACCGCGATGAAAACCAAGTGGGAAAACGAGAAAAACGCGATCTCAAAGGTTCAGGATCTGCGAAAAGAGATAGAGCAGACAAACGCTGATATCGAGCAGGCAATGCGCGAATACAACACCAACAAGGCGGCGGAGTTGAAGTACGGAAAGCTGCCGTCGCTGCAGGCGGAGCTGAAGCGCGAGGAGGAGATCGCTGAGCAGGCAAAGGCAGGCTCACTGCTCCGCGACAAGGTTACCGAGGAGGAGATAGCGCGTATCGTCGGACGCTGGACGGGGATTCCCGTAAACAAGCTGGTGGAGGGCGAGCGCGAGAAAATTCTCCGTCTGGCGGACACGCTTCACGAGCGCGTTATCAGTCAGGACGAAGCAGTATCGCGCGTTTCGGAATCCATCATGCGTTCGCGCGCGGGAATAAACGACCCGCGTAAACCGCTCGGTTCGTTCCTGTTTTTGGGACCGACCGGCGTCGGAAAAACCGAGCTTGCCAAAGCTCTCGCGGAGGCTCTGTTCGACGACGAGCACAGCATTATCCGCCTCGACATGAGCGAGTATATGGAAAAGCACACCGTCTCCCGTCTCATCGGCGCGCCTCCCGGATACGTCGGCTATGAGGAGGGCGGTCAGCTCACCGACGCGGTAAGAAGAAAGCCATATTCGGCGGTGCTTTTCGATGAGGTGGAAAAGGCTCATCCCGACGTGTTCAACGTGCTGCTGCAAATTCTCGATGACGGCAGAGTCACCGATTCTCAAGGCAGAACGATTGATTTCAAGAACACGATAATCATACTCACCTCCAACCTCGGTTCGCAGTATATTCTCGATGGAATCGGCGAAAACGGGGAGATAACCGACGAGGCGCGGGATAATGTGGACGCGCTGTTAAAGCGCTCCTTCCGCCCCGAGTTCCTCAACCGACTGGACGAGATCGTGTTCTACAAACCGCTCGCTAAGGACGAGATATTCAACATCATCAATCTTCAGGCAAAGGACCTCGCAAAGAGACTTCGCGACAAGCAACTCTCCCTCGAGATCACCGAGGAAGCCAAGCAGCTTATCGTCGATGAAAGCTACGATCCGTCCTTCGGTGCGCGTCCGCTCAAGCGCTATATGCAGCGCAATCTCGAAACGCTGATAGCGCGTGAGATCCTCAGCGACAAGCTCAAACAGGGCGACACGATCAAGATAATCGTCAAGGACGGCGCATTGGCAATAGAATAAAAAATAACGCGGTGATTAATTCACCGCGTTTATTTTTATTCGATCACATATCCCTTGCCGCGAACGACCTTCTCGATCTCCTCAATATACTTCGTACACAATTCTTTGGACTTCGCCTCTGTCATGATTCGCAGCAGCGGCTCGGTTCCCGAGGGACGCACCAGAACCCGCCCGTCCGCTCCGAGAGCTTCTTCGGCAGCCTTAACGGCAGCTTGAACGTCCGCGTCGTTAAGCACGGTATTCTTGTCGGTAACGCGAACGTTTTTGAGTATCTGCGGGTACACCGTCATTCCCTTGGCAAGCTCCCCAAGCGAGGTCTTTTTGGAACACATCACCCCCATCAGCATAAGCGCCGTGATAATTCCGTCGCCCGTGTTGGCATAGTTGCTGAAAATAATGTGCCCGCTGTTTTCTCCGCCGAGAATATACCCGCGTTCGTTCATGCATTCGTAAACGTACTTGTCTCCGACGGCGGTTTTTTCGTATTGGATTCCCAGGCTGTCAAACGCCTTGTAAAGTCCCAGGTTCGACATTATGGTAGTGACGACGGTGTTCCCCGTAAGCGTCCCGCGCTCTTTGAGATAGCTGCCGTATATGTAGAGGATCTTGTCCCCGTCAACTACGTTTGCGTTCTCGTCAACGGCAAGGCACCTGTCGGCGTCACCGTCGAAAGCGAAGCCGCAGTCGAGCTGTTCCTCGCGAACCAGCTGAACCAGATTTTCGATGTGCGTAGAACCGCAGTTTTTGTTTATGTTGAATCCGTCCGGCTTGTTGCTTACAACGTAGGTTTTCGCTCCGAGAGCGTCAAAAACGCTCTTAGCGATAGCAAACGCCGAGCCGTTCGCGCAGTCAAGCCCTATCCTCCTGCCCTTGAACGAGTGAGTTGCCAGAGAAATGAGGTAGCCGATATAGCGGTTGCGCCCCGCGGAATAGTCCGAGGCTCTGCCGATCTCCTCGCCTTGCGCGAGAGGGATCTCGGGAAGCTCGCCGTCGAGGTATTTTTCGATCTCGTCAATGACGTTTTCGTCCATCTTTTCGCCTTTTGAGTTAAAGAGCTTTATGCCATTGTCATAGAACGGATTGTGAGAAGCGGAGATCATAATTCCGCAGTCAAAGTCGTCCGTTCTGACAACATAAGACACCGACGGAGTCGTCGTAACATGGAGCAGATAAACGTCCGCTCCCGAAGCGGTCAGTCCCGCTGTCAGCGAATACTCGAACATATACGAGCTGCGACGGGTATCCTTTCCTATGACTATCTGGCAGCGGTGTTCCCTGCCGTAATAATACCCCAAAAACCGCCCGATCTTGTAGGCGTGTTCGACGGTGAGATTTTTGTTTGCCTCCCCGCGAAAGCCGTCCGTGCCGAAATACTTTGACATAAAAAGTCCTCCGTTTAGATTAATACACTATGATATTATTATAGCTTATGAATGTTTGGTTTGTCAATATGCTTTTAGTTATTAGTTGTTAGAAATTAGAGATTAGTTATTGGAATTTCGCGTATTTATATTGCTTCTTGCTTCTGATCATCTTTGTTTCCCCCATTCTTGACAACACACAAATAATATGTTATAATATAGTAAATAATCTACATAGGAGGATAATCTAATGTCCGACAAACCTTTAAATCCGTTTGACGACGCGGAGGAGATCGCCAAGAAGTCGATGGTGCTGTTCTTTTTGATCGACTGCTCCGGCAGTATGGGCGGAAGCAAGATCGGAACGGTAAATTCCGTTATGGAGGAGCTTATTCCCGAGATCAGAGGAATAGGCGGAGCCGACGCCGATATAAAGATCGCGGTTCTTAAATTCTCGGGCGGAAGCGAGTGGATGTACGAAGAGCCGATCTCGGTCGACGAGTTCGAGTGGAAACCGCTTGACGCCGAGAATGTCACCGACCTCGGAAGCGCGTTTACCGAGCTTTCCGCGAAGCTCTCGAGGAATTCGTTCATGAGCTCGCCGTCGCTGTCGTTTGCGCCCGTTATGATCCTGATGTCGGACGGTTATCCCACCGACAACTTTGAAAAAGGACTGGACGAGCTTAGCAGAAACCGTTGGTATTCCGCGGGAATAAAAGCGGCGGTAGCCATTGGCGAAGACGCCGATTTCGATATTCTCTCTCGCTTTACCGGCAACCCCGACAGCGTAGTTACCGCGCATAACGGTGAAGCGCTGGCGAAGCTGGTAAAATTCGTAGCGGTCACCTCGTCGCAGATCGGAAGCCGCAGCGTTCGTCTTGCCGAGACCGAGGAGGATTTCCGCACCAAGCAGGAGACTGCCGCAGAACAGATCAGAGAGTTTGCTGAGAGCGCCGAGATAACCGCAGATATCGAGGAAGGCTGGTAATGAGCTTTAAGGGTTACGCGCTGTCGGTAAAGGGCGCGTCTCACGAGGAAGCGGGCGAGGGCTGTCAGGACAGCGCGCGTTTTTATATCGGCGAGGACTTCGCCGTGGCGGCGGTCTCGGACGGTCACGGAAGCGAAAAGCATTTCCGTTCCGCGGCGGGAAGCGAGATGGCTACGCGCATCGCTATACGTTCTATCTGCGATTTTTGTGAACGCAACAGCGGTCTTGATAAGATATTCCCCGAAAACCCCGCGAACACCGCGCGCCGCATTGCCGCAAACATAATCTGCGGCTGGAACAGCGAAATTGCCGCGCATATAGGGCTTCTTCCGCTGAACGAGCGTGAAAAAAAGATAGTCGAAAAGCACGGCGGAATAAGCGCCGAGGTAATGTACGGCGCGACGCTTATCGTCGCGGGACTCACGAAAAACGGCTGCTTCGGTCTGCAAATTGGCGACGGGAGCCTCTGCGCGCTTGACGGAGATAAAATGGTGTTCCCCATGCCCGAGGATTCAAAGCTTGTGGGGAATCTCACCACCTCACTGTGCGACAGCGACGCTATCGGAAATTTCCGCTATTTTTACCGTGGAGGCGGCTTTTCGGGAATAATGCTCTCCAGCGACGGACTTATAAATTCTTTTAAAAACGAAGCGGATTTTTTGAAGTTCGGGAAGAGAGTGCTCACGGCGGTAAGCGAGGGCGCTACCTCGCAGCTCGCGGAGCATCTTAAGACCCGCTCGCGCTGCGGAAGCCGCGATGACATCTCGGTCGCGGCGATAAAAGCAAACTAGGATCAAACCATAACGAAAGGTGAAAATTATGCCCGAAAATATTATAAAAGTCAATGAAAAACTGGAAAACCCCGTTCTTCGCGGGCTTATGGAAAAGCGCGGAAGTTATCCTCCCGAGGTCCAGATAGCTACGGATAATGAGGAATTCAACGACCTTATGAACCAAATCGCCGACGAATTCGTCAACCGCGCGCCGGTAATCGTTCCGGTGAAGCTCTCGAAGGAGCCTGTTGCCGATGAGTCGGGAAGCCTTACGTTAGCTAAAAACAGCACTGTTTCTTTCGTTCTTCTTTCCAGCGGCGAACAGCATTTTCTGCCTGTTTTTACCGATTCCGAGGAATTTTCAAAGTGGAAGGGCGATGAAGTCCCCGTAACCCTGCAGATGGATTTTGACCGCTGCGCGTCGGTTCTGGAAGCCAACGGCTCCTGTGCCGGGGTCGTCATCAATCCGTTCTCGGATAACCTGCTGATAACGCGCCCGCTGATCCTCAGATGGCACGAGCACAAGCAGATAGCCGCGCAAGGGCACGCAAGCCATGTGATAAACGAACACACTCCCGTGGAGGTATATGTCCCCAAGCCCTATCCTATGGAGCTGTCAAACAAGCTCTGCGAGACGGCAAAGGGAAATCCCGCGGTAAACGCTATCTGGCTTCGCGGAATAACCCTCAACGGCGAGCGGGGATATCTTCTCGTGGTGGATTTCGAGGGCGACAGAAACAGCGTTTTCAGCGCGTTCGGAGATTGCGCCAAGCCTTTCCTCGGAGAAATGGCGCTCAATATCGTAGCGCTCGGCGACGGTTTTGGCGGAAAAGCCACGGAAAATGTTCTGCCGATTTATACCAAAGAATAATTTTCAAGGCGATTTTTGTTCAAATTCCACAAAAGCAGCCCCGATAATTTATCACTTAATTAAAATAAATTTTGTGGACTTTTTTAAAATAATGTGATATAATAAGACGTAGAGAAAAAATTCTCATGCTTCTGTTAATTGGAGGGAAAAATGTATGGCTAAGAAGAAACTTTTCGGAAATAACATCAAGCCGTCCTGCAAGTATTGCGAAATGGGCAAGGCAGGCGAGGGTGAGAAGATTATGTGCGAGAAATTCGGCGAGGTAAAGGCTTACGACTCCTGCAAGAAGTTTGTCTACAATCCGCTGAAGCGTGTTCCCAAGAAGGAGCTCTCGCTTGCGAAATCCGCGGTTAACGACATTGATTTCTGATTCGCATTACATAAGCTCGCTTCGGCGGGCTTTTTCTTTAGTCGGAGGCAGAAGTGGACTTGTATGAAAAAATAGCGGCGATCGAAAACGATTGCTTTAACAACCCTTGGACGCGTGAAATGATAGCGTCGGAGGCGGAAAATTCGCTGTCGATGTTGTCGGTGGAGGAAATCGGCGGCAGCGCCGCGGGATACGCGCTCGGTCGGGTAATTGCCGGCGAGGGGGAGCTGCTGAGGATAGGCACGGCGGAATGCTTTCGCCGTCGCGGGATCGCCGAAAAGCTGCTTACGTCGCTCCTCGAAAAAATGCGCGAACGCGGCGGCGAGACCTGCTTTTTGGAGGTGCGGAGTCAAAACGCCGCGGCAGTTTCGCTGTATAAAAAGCTCGGCTTTACGCAGGTCGGAATGCGACGCGGCTATTACGGAGATGACGACGCGCTGGTCATGAGGAAAGAGCTATGACGTATGATGAATTTCTTTCGGATGTCTTGAAGTATTGGGAGCTGTTCGATAAGGGGCTTAAAAAGCAGGCGAACAAATTTCTGTTTGAGTTTTCTGAGAGCTTTAAGAATACCGTTTCCGAAGAGAACGCCGACGAGGTTTTGTGCCGGTTCTGCCGAGAGTATCTCGACGAGGAAAAATTTCCTGCGCGGCGGTATCTGCCGTTTCAGCTTACGGGACTGATCTATGATTATATCAACCGCGAGTGCGAACGCGAAAAAATGCCGCAGATGCGCTGGGCGTTTCAGCTGTTCGGGAAGCACTATAATCCTCACGATCCGAAGAATGAAAATAATCCGTATAATATCCTCGAAAAGGCGTACTCTCACCCCGACTGCGATCAAAGGACCGTCGATCTCTATTTTAACGAGCAGATAGAATGGCTGTACTGGGGCGCGCACCATTTCCCCGAGGGCTGTATTATTTCAAAAGAGAGCTGTGAGAATACAATACAAACCGCAGAAAAGATACTCTCCGAAAATACGGTAGACCCCGCTCTGGTTAAAGAATTCGATTATTACAAAAAGCTCTACGAGATCTATTACGGCTGGGACGAAAGCGGAAGAAACGGCGATTTTTACGCCCTCTGCGAATCCGCCGGACTGGAATTCACCCCCGTAAGAGCATTCTATTACACAAAATAAAACCGCGCGAGCATAACTCACGCGGTCAATTTATTTAATTTTTTACTTCCTTCATCGTCCTGTTCTTCAGGAAAATAAACAGCTTCGGCGACACCTTTTTAAGCGTGCGCTTTGCGAAGATGAACGAGTCCTCTTTGAACTTCGCGGTCTTGTAGAGGAACTTTCTCGGATAGCTCTTAGAGGTGATCTTCTTGTCCAGCTTAGCCTCGGCGATCTTCGCTTTCTCGGGCGGCAGCGCGTAGATGTCCTTGTATTTCTTGACCAGCTTGTTGAAGTTATAAGCCATGTAGAGAATGTCATACTTCGGATACTGCGGCATACGCAGCTGAACGGGGTCGTTGGGGTCGACGGACGGGTCGATAAAGCCCGCGTCCTCGGCTGTCTTTTTTAGAATGGTCATCGGGTAGGGGTAGAAGATGTTCGGGATGACCTTGTCCACGTCGAGACGTGCGTTCAGCTTCACGGTCTCAAGCGACAGCTCCAGCGTCTCGTGAGGCAGACCTACGATGTTGTAGGTAAGCGCGGTGATCTTGTATTTTCTGAACCACTTCGACACCTGCACCATGTGATCGTTCTTCATATTGCGGTGGAGATACTTTTTGCGGAACTCCTCGTTGCCGTTCTCCAGACCGATGTCGATCATATAGCAGCCGCCGTCCTTGAGCATCTTGATCATTTCCTCGTCGAGAACGTCAAAGCGCAGGTTGCAGTTGAACGGCAGGTGGATCTTCTCAATGTACATCGGCATAAACTCGTAGAACCAGTCCTTGTACATATTGAAGATAGCGT
>JAFLUD010000129.1 GCA_022508965.1 Oscillospiraceae bacterium | reverse complement strand
GTACCCATACCGCGCGCTACAACGGCAGCGTGAGAGGTCATACCGCCGCGAACGGTGAGAATACCCTGCGAAGCCTTCATACCGGTGATGTCCTCGGGAGAGGTCTCCAGACGAACCAGAACCACCTTCTCGCCGCGGGACTTCCACTCAACAGCGTCCTCAGCGGTGAATACGATCTTACCGCAAGCCGCTCCGGGGGAAGCACCCAGACCCTTGCCAACGGGAGTAGCCGCCTTAAGAGCAGCCGCGTCGAACTGCGGGTGAAGCAGAGTGTCGAGGTTACGCGGGTCGATCATAGCAACCGCTTCCTTCTCGGTTCTCATACCCTCGTCAACCAGATCGCACGCGATCTTGAGAGCTGCCTGAGCGGTTCTCTTACCGTTTCTGGTCTGGAGCATATAGAGCTTTCCGTGCTCAACGGTGAACTCCATATCCTGCATATCGCGATAGTGATCCTCGAGCTTCTTGCAAACCTCTGTGAACTGCTTGAATGCCTCGGGGAACTTCTGTTCCATCTCGGAGATGTGCATAGGAGTACGCACGCCCGCAACAACGTCCTCGCCCTGTGCGTTGGTGAGGAATTCGCCGAACAGACCCTTCTCGCCGGTAGCGGGGTCGCGGGTGAACGCAACGCCGGTGCCGCAGTCGTCGCCCATGTTGCCGAACGCCATAGACTGTACGTTTACAGCGGTACCCCAGCTGTAAGGAATATCATTGTCGCGGCGGTAAACGTTCGCACGGGGGTTGTCCCAGCTGCGGAAAACTGCCTTAACCGCGCCCATAAGCTGCTCCTTGGGGTCGGAGGGGAAATCGGAGCCGATCTTAGACTTATATTCAGCCTTAAACTGATTTGCAAGCTCCTTCAGGTCGTCAGCGGTAAGCTCGATATCCTGCTTAACGCCGCGCTTTTCTTTCATTTCGTCGATAAGCTGCTCAAAGTACTTTTTGCCGACCTCCATAACAACGTCGGAGTACATCTGAATAAATCTTCTGTAGCAGTCGTAAGCCCATCTGGGATTGCCGGACTGCTTAGCCATAACCTCAACAACAGTCTCGTTCAGACCGAGGTTAAGGATAGTGTCCATCATACCGGGCATGGAAGCTCTCGCACCCGAGCGAACGGAAACGAGCAGCGGGTTCTCGCTGTCGCCGAACTTCTTGCCGGTGATACCCTCCATTTTGCCGATATACTCATTGATCTCGGCCATAATTTCGTCGTTGATCTGTCTGCCGTCCTCATAATACTGAGTGCAAGCCTCAGTAGTGATGGTAAAGCCCTGAGGAACAGGCATACCGATGTTGGTCATTTCTGCGAGGTTAGCGCCCTTACCTCCGAGCAGCTCACGCATATTTGCGTTACCCTCGGAAAACAGGTAACAATACTTCTTAGCCATTGGAATAGTCCTCCTGATAGTTATTAGCGATCAGTAGTTAGTTGTTAGTTTTTGGGAATCAAAAGCACCTGCAAAAACCGCCGCGCCGTTGAAGACTTATAACTAGCTACTAGCAACCAATCTCTAACAACTATTATAGCAGAACTCGGAAAAAATTGCTAGATGTTTTTTAAATTTTTTTAAAATTTTCTGCATTTTATACAAGAAAAAGGCAAAAAAATTATGAAAACGGTTACAACAAGAATAACGCCGCCGTTTTTTGGTAAAAACGATCCCCTCTCGCGCCGGAGAGGGGAAAACCTTTATTCTTCTGTGGGAGCCTGCGGTTCGGGTTGAGCGGGCGTTTCCGTTTTGTTTGCGCCCTCGTATTTGCCGTTTATGATCTGAGGCAAACGCCCGATGTCCTTGTAGGTATACGCTCTGCCCTTGTAGGTAACGGAGATCGCGGTATTGCAGAAGTTGAAGGTGTCATAACTAACGTATTTCACACTGTCGGGAATGGTTATTTTTGTAAGACCGTTGCATAAAGCGAACGCCTCGCTGTTGATCTCGATAACGCTGTTGGGAATGGTAACGCTCTCCAGCAAAGAGCACTCGCGGAAAGCGTATCTTCCGATAGTCTTTACATTGTTGGGAATAGTAATGCTTTCAAGACCGCAGCCCCTGAAAACCTGGTCGTTGATAGCCTCCGTCTTTTTGGGAATATTTACGCTTTTGAGATTTACACAGCCGCTGAAAGCCAGGTCGCCGATCTCTTCAACCTCGTCGGGAAGCTTTATGCTCTCAAATCCGCACTTGCTGAAAGCCCCCTGCCCGATATATTTAAGCCCGCTGCCAAGGGTTACTCTTTTGAGATTGCCGCAGCCCGCAAAAGCGTTGTTGTCGATAGTTTCAACGCTGTTGGGAATGCTTATGCCCGCAAGATTTGAGCAGCCGCAAAAAGCCCCCGCTCCGATCGCGGTCACCTTGTTGTGGATATCAACACTTTTAAGGCTCTGACAGTTATAGAATGTCCTCTCCCCGATCTCGGTGACTCCCTCGGGAATGTTTACGCTCTGAAGCCTCTTGCAGTTATAGAACGCCGACTCTCCCAGCTCGGTAACGTATTTCGGCAAGCTTAAATTCGTAAATTGATCCTTGCTGAAAAACCCGTCTTTAAAAGCAACAACAGGTCTTGCGTCAAGCCTTTCGGGAATAACGACGTCGCCGCCGTCGCCGTAGTAATAAAGGATCATAACGCCGTTTTTGTATTCCTCAAAATCAAACTCCTTCTCGGAAGCGTTGACCCAGTTGGGTTCTCCGTCCGAACTCTCGGATGCGTCCTCGGCAACCGTATTGCCCGAATCATCTCCCGCGTCGTTCGGCGAATCGCCCAAAGCGTTAAGAGCATAGTTCTCGGATTCGGAAGTTACGATGTTTTCGCTGCACGCAGTAAGGCTCAGAGCCACCGCCGCGCAGACAAATATTGTCAAGAATTTCTTCATTTTATATTCCTCCAAATAAAAATATAAAAATTAGTTGTTATTTTTCATTATAATATCTATAAGGGAAATCAGTAAAATTTAGCGGAAATTCCGCTAAATACCAAAACTCATTTTAGCAATATTGCATAATAAAACGGGTGATGGACAAAATGAAAACATCTTTTGTAAGGATCCGCGACCTGCGGGAAGACAACGATCTAAAACAGCGCGAGCTTGCCGAAATACTCTTTTGCAGCCAGCGCGTATACAGCAATTACGAGCGCGGCGAGCTGGACATACCGACTGAGGTGCTGATAAAATTAGCAAAATTTTACAACACCAGTGTAGATTACATATTGGGACTTACGGACAAAAAGGAGCCGTACAAGTGACAGAGCGAAAAATTTCAAAAAAGTACTTGACAAAAGGACAAAGTTATGATATAATGTATAAGTCGCCGGATAAACGGGCGTGAGCCGAACGGAAATGCTGGTGTAGCTCAGTTGGTAGAGCAGCTGATTTGTAATCAGCAGGTCGGGGG
>JAFLUD010000128.1 GCA_022508965.1 Oscillospiraceae bacterium | reverse complement strand
CGGGGGGATGTCCGCTTTTTGTCGGATTTTATTGCTCCCCCCGCTCCCGAAGGGTGTTCCCCTCGCACACCGTCGTCAGCGTGTAACTTGACAGGAACAAAATATGGCGAGTAATCAACACAACCCCCAAGAGCAACACAAAGTCCCCGAACAAGGGAAGCGACCTAACTCCCAATAGCGACATAAAGTTTCCCGAACAACAGAAGCCACACACCCCAAAACAGCCACAAACATTCCCACAAAAACAAAAACAGGCGCGGAATCGGCTTCCGCGCCTGTCGGTGTACTCAAAAAATCAATAGAAGTACTGGTATGTGTAGTTGCGGGGGTTGACCGCAATACCGTCAACACGGGTCTCAAAGTGCAGGTGAAAGCCCGTCGACCAGCCCGTCGAGCCGACAAGTCCGATAACGTCGCCCTTATTGACAAACTGCCCGGTCTTGACGTTGATCTGTCCGCAATGCGCGTAAAGCGTCGAGAGCTTGTTTCCGTGGTCGATGATTATGTAGTTTCCGTAGCCGCCGCCGCAAGCGTCCCTGTAATTCTTGCCTTTGTTGTGGGGACAGGTGTTGGAAACGGTGATGACTATTCCCGACTGAGCCGCGTAGATGTTCGCGCCGCCGATGCCCGCGTTTCCGATGTCCAGACCGTAGTGCATTCCGCCGCGCCAGCCGTCATATCCGAAGTTCGTGGTGATCAGCTGATACTTCGCGTTTACAGGCCATCTGAAGCCATCGGTATAAGCCTGGCCCTGATTTCCCGACTGCGCCGCGCGGATCGCCGCCTCGAGCTGTCTGTTAAGCTCCTCGATCTCCTCGTTGCCTTCCTTGATCTCGGATTGCAAACCGTTTACCTTGCTCTGGAGCTGGGAATTCTTCGCCGCGAGGCTGTTCAGATATGCCAGCTTCTCGTCGGCGTATGCCTTGAGGCTGGCTTTCTCCGCCTCGAGATCAGCCATCTGCTGCTCGTATTCAGCCTTTTGCTGTTGGAGAACCACCTTGTCGGCTTCCAGCTTGGCGATGAATTTTTCCAGGGAATCAATAAGCTCTTCCTGGGCATTTATGGAATTCTGGAGCCGCTGCATGAACTCCATGTTCTGTTTACTGATATTCCTTACAACATCGGAATACACGAAATAGTTGTACCAGTCGTCCGAGCCGTTCAGCACGGGAATGATGTCCGAGGAATCGTTCATGTACATGATACGGGCCATCTGCGCGAACCGTTCGAGATTTTCCTTGTTCTGCGCCTGAAGCTCGGCGATCTCCTCTTTTTTCTGTTCTATTTCGTTTTCCTTGTCGATGATCGTTTGCTCCACAGCCTCGATCTCGGCTTTCTTGTTGGAAATGTTCTCGATCTTCGCGGTGATAAGCTCGCCGTAAGCGATAATTTCCTCGTTGATACCGTCGATCTGCGCGGAAACGACAGCCATAGCGCTCTTATTGTTTGAGATATCCCCCTTGAAGGAGTCTATCTGCTTCTGGCGCTTTTCGTTTTCTTCCTTTTTCTGCTTGACCGCTTCCTCGAGCTGCTCGATAAGCGAGCTTGCTCTGGGCTTCAGAAAAGCCCCGTCGCCTGCCGCCGATACCGCTATCGACGCGCAAAGAACCGCCGCGCACAGTTTTCCCCAAAACGGCACGGTCTTATGTAATTTTTTAGTCCCCATGATACGCCCCTTCTCCTTTTTTAAGGCAACACCGCACAAAGCTCGTGCGCCGAAGCCTAATAACGCCGATTTTTTCTGTCCGAGAGCCGCAAATTCCCCTTGCGGCACTTATCTACAATAATTATAACTCTTTCGACACGGCTTGTCAAGAGGGATTTTATGAAATTTTCTTGAAAATTGGGAAGTTTTGGATTTTGAGGAAAATTTTAAAAAAATTTATTCAATTCGTCGTTTAGCATCGCCATAATTTTTTCAAGAGCTATCTTCTGCCGATTGTACTCGTCGAGACTTATGACAACAAGGTCGCCCTCGCCGTCTTTGTCGGTCAGGAACACAGGCTTGCCCTCGATCCTGCAGTATTTCGAGATCTCGTCATACTTGGTCATCAGTCTTGTTGACGGGATTATTTTCATGGAATTTGCCCTCCTTATAATTGATTACGGCGAAGTGTTTTGATAACTATTTCTCCCCCGATTTTTTTATTTGATTTTCGAGGTCGACAGTCATATTCATCATAAGGTCGATGTATGCGATGTCCTCGTCGGTAAAGGGAAAATCGGGCTTTTTTGCGGACTCCTCGGGATTCTCGGGGATTTTATTCTTATCGTCGTTCATTAGTATCACCTCCAATTACATTATAATCGCCATTTCGGATTTTTTCAAGCCTATTTCTCAAAAATCGAATTTTTATATAAAATTAATATCCAAAACTCGTATAAAATAACAACAGAGGTGATTATATGGATTTCGGTAAAAAGCTAAAGCTATTGCTGGAATACGAGGGTATAAAGCACAAAGACTTTGCAGCAATGCTTCACATTTCGCCGTCTACCCTAAACGGATATTTAAACTGCGGCAAACAGCCGCCTTTTGAATTGGTCAAAACCATCGCATCCACGCTCAACGTCTCCACCGACTACCTGCTGGACTTCAACAGCGACAAAACAGGCTCGCCGCCTGTCTCGGTGAGCGAACTTGCGATGCTGACGCGGCTGCGTTCCCTTTCAAAACAGGAGCGCGAGACGATTTACAAGCTGGTGGAAATGCTCTCCGAAAAAAGCGGCAAAAATTGACACAAAATTTTCCCGACAATTCATTTCAAAAACCGAAAAAGGCTTGTTTTTGTGGAATATAAATAAAACTTACGCGCTATTTTGTGGTATAGTCACAAAAATTCCCATACTTTTTGAAAAATTTAAAAAAATTTCTTGCAAATTTTGCAACAAAGTAGTATAATTAAAGTTGTAGGTAATTTTTTGCTTATAATTTAGATTTTATGAGGAGGATTTTTAACAATGGCGTTAAAAAATCAGTATCTGGCAGAACTGCTGGAAAGAGTCAAGAAAAGAAATCAGGGAGAGCCGGAGTTCATCCAGGCAGTAACCGAAGTGCTTGAGACGCTTCAGCCCGTTGCCGAAAAGCGTCCCGATCTTATCGAGGCAGGCGTTTTTGAGAGGATCGTCGAGCCGGAGAGACAGATCATCTTCCGTGTTCCGTGGGTTGACGACAACGGCAAGGTTCAGGTGAACCGCGGCTTCAGAATCCAGTTTAACTCTGCGATCGGTCCGTACAAGGGCGGAATCAGACTGCACCCCTCCGTATATATCGGTATCATCAAGTTCCTCGGCTTCGAGCAGATCTTCAAGAACTCGCTTACTACCCTGCCTATGGGAGGCGGTAAGGGCGGCTCCGACTTTGACCCCAAGGGCAAGAGCGACGGAGAGGTTATGCGTTTCTGCCAGAGCTTCATGA
>JAFLUD010000127.1 GCA_022508965.1 Oscillospiraceae bacterium | reverse complement strand
AGTCTGCCGACCTTGTTCTCGTTGATCCACTTGGAAGCGAAGGTGCCGTCCTGGATCTCGGAGAGGATCTTCTTCATCTCTTTCTTGGTCTCGTCGGTGATGAGGCGCTTGCCGGTCTCGTAATCGCCGAATTCCGCGGTATCGGAGATGGAGTATCTCATGTAGCTGAAGCCACCCTTGTAGATAAGATCAACGATCAGCTTCATCTCGTGAATGCACTCGAAATAAGCGTTCTGGGGATCATAGCCCGCCTCAACGAGGGTCTCAAAGCCCGCCTTCATCAGAGCGGTTACGCCGCCGCAGAGAACTGCCTGCTCGCCGAAGAGGTCGGTCTCGGTCTCCATTTTGAATGTAGTCTCGAGAACGCCCGCTCTCGCGCCGCCGATTCCCGCAGCGTAAGCAAGTCCCGTGTCAAGCGCTCTGCCGGTAGCGTCCTGATGAACGGCAACCAGACAAGGCACGCCCTTGCCCTCTACATACTCCGAACGAACGGTGTGACCCGGTCCCTTGGGAGCGATCATGATAACGTCAACGTCGGCGGGAGGAACGATCAGCCCGAAGTGAATGTTGAAGCCGTGCGCGAACATCAGCGTCTTGCCTGCGGAGAGGTTCGGGAGAATGCTCTCCTGATACAGCGCCTGCTGCTTCTCGTCGTTAATGAGAATCATGATGATGTCTGCCTTCTTTGCAGCCTCGGCAGCCACAGCCACCTCAAGACCCGCTTCCTCTGCTTTCTTCCAGCTCTTGGAGCCTTCGTACAGTCCGACTACTACGTTAACTCCGCTCTCCTTGAGGTTCAGCGCGTGAGCGTGTCCCTGCGAGCCGTAGCCGATTATCGCAACGGTCTTGCCGCTCAGCGCGGACAGATTGCAGTCCTCGGAATGATACATCTTTGCCATAGTTTTTATCTCCTTTGAAAATATATTTTCGCGCATTTCTGCGTGTGTTGACAGTGTACAGTTGACAGTGTAAAGTGTACAGTATAGGTGCGCGCTACGCGCGCGGATTTAAATTGGTCGCCGTAGGCGACACCTTTACTTTCCACTTTCCACTATCAACTGTCAACTCTTAACAGTGACCGCTTGTTCGCCTTTTTGGATCGCGATCGTTCCCGTGCGGACAATTTCTTTAATGCCGTACGGGCGGAGAAGCTCCTCGAAATTGTTGATATTGCGGGCGTTGTCCGACATCTCGATAGTGACGGAGTTCGCCGAGATATCCGATATCTTCCCGTGGAACAGCTCGCAGATACTGATTATCTCGGGACGCTGTTTGGGCGTGCAGCCGATCTTGATAAGCACAAGCTCGCGGCGCACCATGCTCTCGGGCGAGAGGGTCTTTACCTTGATAACGTCGATGAGCTTGTTCAGCTGCTTTTCTATCTGTTCGAGAGTGTAGTCGCTGCCGTCGGCAACGATGGTTATTCTCGACACCTTTTCGTCGTCGGTAACGCCTACCGCCAGACTGTCGATGTTGAATCCGCGGCGCGCGAAAAGCCCCGCCACACGCGCCAGAACGCCCGCGTGGTTCTCAACCAGAACGGAAATCGTATGCTTCATGATCCGCACCTCCGTTAAAGAATGGTCTTTTCGAGATCGGGAACGGCAACTTCCAGGAGGAACGGCCTGTCCGAATCAAGCATTCTCTTTATTCCCTCGACAGCGCTATGCTCGCTGTCAACAAGAGCGCTCTCCATGCCGTATGCCGCCGCGATCTTCGTGAAATCGGGGCTGCCCGAAAGCTCAACCGCGATAGTTCTGTTCCCGTGAAAACGCTCCTGATACTCGCGAACCATTCCGAGATAGCGGTTTCTGATGACGATGACCTTTACGTTAATGCCGTGCTGGAGCGCCGTGGCAAGCTCCATAGACTGCATCTGGAACGACCCGTCGCCGCACACCGCCACCACCTCGGCAGTCGGGTCGGCGCACTTCGCGCCTATCGCCGCAGGCAGAGAGTAACCCATGGTTCCCATACCGCCCGAGGTCAGGAAACGCCCGTCCTTAAGCGAAATATTCGCCGCCGTCCAGATCTGGTTCTGCCCCACGTCTGCCACCACCACCGAGCGCTCGGGAAGCTGCTTGTCAAGCTCCATAATAAACCACTTCGGGTTTACATAGCCCTCCTCGGCGGGTTTTGGGGGAGTTTCCGTGCGGCAGGCGTCAAGCGTTTCCCGCCATTCTTTATGGGAAAACTCCGCGCCCTGTTCCTTAACGCTGTCAAGCTGTTCTATAAGCTGTTCGAGAACCAGCGTGATGTCTCCGACAATGGGAACGTTCGCTTCTATATTCTTGCCGATCTCGGCAGGGTCGATGTCGATGTGAACTACCGTGAAATCCTTGCGCTGTTCCATAGCGGCGATGGCTCTGTCGCCAACGCGCGCTCCCAGCAAAAACAGCGTGTCGCAGGAATTTACCGCGGTATTCGCCGCCTTTTTGCCGTGCATTCCAAGCATTCCGTAATACAGCGGGCTGTCGGAGGGCATGGCTCCCAGACCCATCATGGTGCAGACCACGGGTATATCCGCCTTCTCCGCGAGCGTTCTCATAAGAGCAGCGCCGTTTCCCGTAAACAAACCTCCGCCCGCCATGATAAGCGGTTTTTTGGAATCTTTAAGGGCGTTTATCGCGCGTTTTATCTGATAACCGTTGCCCTTCGCCGACGGTCGGTAGGAACGGATATCCACCGTCTCGGGGTATTCGAAATCTATCTCCGACAGCTGCACGTCAAACGGCACGTCGATAAGCACAGGGCCGCGCCTGCCGGTGCCCGCGATATAGAACGCGCGCTTGAACACCTCCGCGGTGTCCTGCGGATTTTTGAGCAGGTAGCTGTGCTTTACGAACGGTTCCGCAGAGCCTGTGATATCCGCCTCCTGGAACACGTCGCGCCCGATCTGCTCGGAGTTCACCTGTCCCGTGATAATGACCATCGGCACGGAATCCATATACGCCGTCGCGATAGCCGTGATGAGATTCAGCGCGCCCGGACCGCTTGTCGCCACGCACACCGCGGGCTTGCCCGTGATCCTCGCGTAGCCCGAAGCCGCGTGTCCCGCGTTCACCTCATGCCGCACCAGAACGTGCTTTATATCCGTTTGATATAATTCATCGTAAAAAGGACAGATCGCCGCGCCAGGATAGCCGAAGATCTCGGTGATTCCCTCCGCTTTCAGGCATTCGGTCATTGCGCGCGCGACCGTCATACGTTCCATACTCATTATAACATCCTTTCGGGAGCAATTTGCCAACTATTTCTATTATAACAAACAGTCGCGCGGTTGTCAAGCGGTATTTATAAAACGCAGGCTTTTTTGGTGGGAATATTTGTCGCTGCTTGGGGTTGGGTGGCTTCCATTGTTCGAGGAACTTGGTGTTGCTTGTTTTTGTGGGTTGATTGCTTGCCATATTTTGAGAATTTCAGCTTCCCTGCTGACGACGGTGTGCGGGGGGAACACCCTTCGGGGAAAGGGGGAAAGACAAAAAGCCGGACAAAAAG
>JAFLUD010000126.1 GCA_022508965.1 Oscillospiraceae bacterium | reverse complement strand
ATAGTAAAGCGTCGCTTCGGGACAATAGTTCTTGGTCGTTCTGTACTCGTCCATTGTCTTGATCCTCTTTTTCTGCCTTGCCTTTCGGTGTCTCTCGTTCTGATCGTCGAGCGCGGATCGGAAATGCTGCTCGTAAAATTCCGCTTCGATCTCCTCGAATGATCTTTCCGTATCGTTCAGGTAGTTCCATTTCCGAAGCAGCCCACCCATTTGAGCAGCCTTTCCGTATTCGCTATCCAAATGCTTCGCGAGAAACACCCCGTTTTTGCTTGCCCTTGCATTGTTCATTGTCGCCCGTACTGCCATTTCTTAACAACTCCCCTCTATGTTCTCAAACCTATCCTTTGCGATCCTGACCGCGTTTCCGTTTCTATGTACTGGTACATAGAAACACGGGAGCCGCATATCTGCGACACCCCATAGCGCCCTATTACTTGTCGCACATATTTTTCGGAGCGCTTCGCGCCCCTCAAAATATGCTGCGACAAGTATGGGCGCAAGGGGGCGTTACACCCCCCTTGACCCCCCGTTACCGCTTCGCGGTCACGGTGTCGACTTTATGAATTTTTTATGTATTGAGCATATCCGACGTGCCAAAAGTACGACATTACCTCGTCAGGATCGCCCGATACGTTCCGCGCTCCGACTACCGTCAGATCGCCGTCCGTTTCGTCATCAAGCTGCAGCGTATCGCGCAGCCGCTTCATTTCGCCACCAAACGCCACCAGACGGCGACCGTGCAGAGCGCTGTCCAATACCTCGACCGCCGAGCAAGTCAGCTCCGCGTCGTCGTCCACTATGTAGCCTGACGGCTTGACCGTGTACTTTGCTACCTCGCAGACCGCTCCGACAATATCCGTTTTGCCGTTCTTGGGCTTCACTTTCCGTATATCGACCTGCGTGATACTCTGATCCCTGACGGCGTTCTGCCATATCTGCAGCCATTCTTCCTGCTTGATGTAGCCCTTTCCCTTGAAATACGAGGGCTTGACCATTAGCAGGGTATGGAAATGCGGGTGATAGGTGTCAAACGACCTCGATCCCCTATCGACATTGTGGGTGATCTCTAACCCCCTATACCAACCGCAAACCGCGTCCTCAAACCGTTTTGTCTCCGACAGACGTTTCCAAGCTGCCATCATCTTTGTGATCGCTGCAGGAAGATCGCTTCCCGTTACGTTTGGGATCGTGAGCGTCAGCATCAGATATTCGTACTTGCTGCCGCTTTCTTCTGCAGCCTGTAGGATTTTCCTTACGGACGCCTGTATCTTTAGCGATCTGCGCCAACCGCATAGGGGACATATCCGCTGCGTGCAAAAATTCGCCTTGATTAGCTTTTTCAAGTCCGAGCCTCCCTCGCCTTGTCCGTGCCATATCCCAAATTCCAAATGCGTCCCGCAGTTCTCTAAGCGTTCCGCACGTTTGTTCCAATGCGCTGATCCTTCAACCGTTGGTTTAGCTGCCAGCAGCTTGCAAGCTGCAGATACACGCTGCGCGTTAATGCGTCCTGTTCGCCACGGTCTTTCCCGTCCTCTTTTGTTCCTATCCGTCAATATTTCCAAACACTCGCCCGTTTCCTCGTCGATAACGTATCGGTTGTTAGTCAAGTCGACGATTTTCGCAGCAGGCGCTTGACATTCTGCAAGACCTATGGTATAATTATTGCGTGACATAGAATTAGCCCCGTTTCGTTAGTATTTTGTTATGTAGCGATTTCATTATACCACGGATCGGGAAAAATGTCAAGGGGGGTTATCCCCCCTTTTAAATTTGTATCAAACCCGCGTGGCTAATAGCTTCGCGGGCATTTTTTGTGATCGAAGTTGTTCCTATATTATCAAGATAAGGAGCAGCCGCCCCCTACTCTGCAGCGTAGCCGCATAAATCACCTTTTCCGCCGCCCTAATTTTATCACCCCCAACGGCGCAGCACATAGAGTTCTTATGAACACCCGTGACAACTTTGTAAATTCGCTGCGCGATTTTACAAACTTGTCACGACTGTTCATAAGCTCCTCTATGTGCTTGCTTCGTGTGGGGGTGATATGGGCTAGAAAGGCGGAAAAAGGGATAAAAATGCTATGGGGGACGCGTTCCAATCCACAAGGGGAAACACGACCCCGCTACAGGGGCTAACGCCCGCAGATGTCAAAGCGCTGCTGTCTATTGTGGACTGTTGCGCGGGCTTTCGTATTCCGGAAAGCATTCAAGGAAGAAATTGCACTCGTCGCAGCGGATCTCGATACCCTTATGAGATCCGTTACCCTTGCAGTCCTTTCCGTTGGGGGACGGAGTGAGCAGCAGCCCGTCGTAGTCCCTGCGGGGATCATCGTCCCGCTGCCGTTTCCTTAACGCCATTCAAACACCTCCTTCCTGAAAAAGTGCTACGGGATCAGTATTTGATCCCAAGCCGTCGGAACAGGTCGGCAGTCTCCTCCGTCAGCTCGTCGCTCTCGTCCTTAAAGGCGGGGGGAACGGGTACTGATCCGTCGGGTTTAGCTGCCTTGTCAAGATTGCCATACACCGTATGAGGATCGTCCTTAACGCGTTTCTTTGGCTTCGGAAGATCAGGCACGGGCTTTTCGTCTATCGTCGATTGTGGCGCATTCTGATGTGCTTCACGGGCAAGCTGCAGCGGATCAAGCGGCTGCGGAGGATCAAACGACTGCTGCCGATCGGGCTGCTTCGGAGGATCAAGCGGCTGCTGCAGCACTTGTATGATCTCGGCAGTCTCTGATCTCTCCGCTTCCCTTTTCGCTGCTGCCGCTTTCCGTCTCCGCTTCATTTCGGCGCTGTATTTAGGGTAATCTTCCTCGTCCTTATGCTCCTGCTTCAGATCGTCGATCTGATCCCGCAGCGTCGCAGTTTCTTTCCGTAGCTCCGCAGCTTCTTCCCGCAATTCTCTTGTGATCTTGTCTTGATCCTGTAGCACTTTTTCCTTTAGCTGCATATCCTTTTCAAGCTGCTGCTGCTGCTCCTGCAGTTTCCTCGTCTTATAACGCGCTTGACTTTGCCCTTTCTTACCCGCTTCCCGTACCTCGGTTATGATCTCAATACCGTGCGCCCGTGCGATCTCCTGCAGCTTCTCCCTGCATTCGTCCGTGTAGGTTATCTTCCTGTTGTAATAGCGGTGCGTCCCGTCCTTGTTCTTGCTTTTTTCGTCCTTGATACGCGGATCGGCGGGATCACCCGTCGGAACGACCTGCATTTCCCGCAATGCCTGTTCTTGGCATACTGTCTCCTGTCCCTTTTCGTCGTGCCCGATCCAAACGTGACGCTCGTGGATATGCGGTGCGCCGTCCTCGATATGCTCCGCAGCGTCAAGGAACTGTATCTGCGGATACCGTTTTTTACGCCATTCGACAAATTCCCTTACGCATTTATACAGGGTAGCTTTCCGCTGCTCCTTGTCCCTTTCGGTCAGGTTGTTGTATTCGTCCATATCTCCCAGATAGTAAAGCGTCGCTTCGGGACAATAGTTCTTGGTCGTTCTGTACTCGTCCATT
>JAFLUD010000125.1 GCA_022508965.1 Oscillospiraceae bacterium | reverse complement strand
TGCACTTCGTCGGAACAGAAGATATTTTTCCGCGGGAGACCCGCGGAAAAATGCTGTTTAAATTCCGTTTTCCTTCGGAAAACGGGTTTTTATACAAGAATAGAGGCAAGAATTTGTTGCCTCTAAATCGAATATGTTCTCAGGATATCCTCGGCGATCTCGCGCTGGGTGCGGCGGGTATCCATGGCGGTCTTTTGAATGTGCTTGTGAGCCTGATCCTCCGTCATGTTGAGATACTGTATGAGAATGCACTTGGCGCGGTTTATTGTCTTTGCGTCGTCGAGCTGTCCCAAAAGCTCGGATTTTTCCTTTTCGAGACGGGTTATGTTCTCTTTTGCGATCATGGCGGTCTTGACCGTCTGCGCGAGAACGCTTTTGGAGAACGGACGCGGCAGCACGAACGCTCCCGTGAACTTTATCCTGCTCTGAACGTCGTCGGCGATGTCCGCACGCGCAAGCAGGATCATCGCGGCGTCGGTTTTTTGGGAAGCCTCGGTGACGAAGTTCAGTCCGAACTCCGAGCGCAGCGGCGTTGAGACGATCATCACGCCGAACTCCGACAGCTCGAGATTATTCTCCTGCTCGTCGGAGCTGCACAAAACGAATTCCGCGGAAAAATCGTCAAACGCCGTCAGAATGCTTTTGCAGAGTTCGTCTGTCTTCGCATTGATCAGTATTTTCATAGGATCCCCCCGCGGAATTATTATATTTTGTCTGTTTGTGTCTGTGTTCTTTTGTTCTGTCTATCTATGCTCCGAAAGGAGCCTTGCCATTCTCAATTATCAATTGTTTACATAGAGCTGCTTGTAAGGAGACGCGGAGTTGGGTGTTAGTTTGTAGAATTTTCCGCTTAAAAGCTCGTCGGCATCGTTTCCGAAATGCTTTACAAAACGCTCAATATAGTGGCGTATCGACTGCTTTTCCTCGTCGGTCGCCTCGGTGCAGCATACCTGGATCGGAAGTCCCTCGGGAGCGGTCTCGCTGCGAATGAACATCTCGCCGCCGTGCATTCCCGTGCCGCAGAAGCTCCCCACCGGACAGCCCTCTATACCTATGCCAAGCACGATTATGATGCCGCCCGCCTGGTATTCTCCGAGAAAATCGCCGACCTTGCCGCCGATAACGATTATCGGGTACAGGTCCTGATAGCTCTTCATGTGGATACCCACGCGATAGCCCGCGTTGCCCTTGACGTATATCTCGCCCGAGCGCATAGCATAGCCCGTGGTGTCGCCGCAGTTTCCGTGAACTATTATCGCGCCGTCGTTCATAGTGTCGCCGATAGCATCCTGGGCGTTTCCGTGGACGATTATCTTGGAGCCGTTTAAGTACGCGCCCAGAGCGTTTCCGGGAGTGCCCTCGATCATTATTTCCTTGCCCGAAAGTCCCGCGCCGATATACCGCTGACCCAGCACGTTTTCAAGCTGGAATTTCTCGTCTTCGCTCGCGCGGATAACGCGGTTAAGCTCCGTATACCCGTGATTTCTCGCGTCTATTCTCATGTGTATATACCTCCCAGCTTTTCCAGCCTGCGGGCTTTGCCGAACATCATCATCTGCGGCTTTTCCTTGAGCATTTCAACGTCCACCTCGGAAAGATCAATGCGTTCCTTTATCATGGAAGTATAAATCCCCGCGCGCGCAACGTCGCCCATGAGAATATAGCCCTTTAACATATTATCTCGGAATACCAGCTTTTTATATGTATTCTCGGTTTCCTCGACGTATTCCTCGCCGCTGTAATCGCCCGCGCTGATGATATGCAGCCCGAAGAAGCCGATGGCGTTCATGGGAATGGCGTTTACATAGTAGGCTTCGCGCCCCGCCATATTCCGACCCGCGACCTCGCCCTGCATGTAGGCGTTCGGCAGCAGCGCGAGTATCTTCTCGCTGTCCGAAGAAGCGTCGTAGCTTACCGTACAGTCGCCCGCCGAATAGATATCGTCAAGCGTGGTCTTCTGCGTCATGTCGGTGATGATGCCGCGCTCGACCTTGCCGCCCGCGTCGGCGATAAGCTCGGTATTCGGACGCACTCCCACGGCGATTATCAGCATATCGAAATCCACGGTCATGCCGTTTTTGAGTTTTGCGGAATGTTCGGTAAACTCGTCGGCGGAGGTTCCCAGAATAAATTTAACGCCCTTACTTTCGATGTGCTTTTGCATCTTGGCTCCTGCACGGGAATCCAATATCGACGGGAGAACCCTGTCCGCCATATCCACGACGGTTATCTTCGCGTTGTAGGCGGTGAGAGCCTCCGCGGCCTTGAGACCGATAAGTCCCGCGCCGATTATCAACACCTTCGCGCCGTCCTTTATCTCGGAGCGGATAGCTTTCGCGCTGTCATAGCTCATGAAGGTGTGGTATTTCACCTTATCAAGCCCGTTCATCGGCGGCACGAAAGGCTTGGAGCCTGTCGCCACCATTAATTTGTCGTAAGGAATGGAAAGCCCGTCCTCGAGGACTACGGATTTGTTCGCGGTGTCGAGTTTTTGCACCTTTTTTCCCAGAACGGTCTCAACGCCGTTTTTCTCGTAGAAGTCGGGTTCTCTGTAATAAATGTTCTTGTCGGAAACACGCCCCTCCAGCCAATAGGAAATGAGCGGGCGGGAATAGGTGTGATACTTCTCGTCGGAAATAACGGTGATCTTTCCGGCGCTGTCGATCTCGCGGATGCCCGCAATTGTTCCTATCGCAGCAGCGGAATTTCCAATAATAACGTAATTCATCTACCCTCACCTCTCCTCAAACACTATTGCCCGATTGGGACAGCCGGCGACGCACGCAGGCTCGCCGTTATGATTCTTAACACACAGATCGCACTTTTGAATTCTGTGGTTGTCCTCGTCCATTACCACGCAGCCGTAAGGGCAGCTGAGAATACACGTTCCGCAGCCCACGCACTTTTCCTCGTTGCAGGAGACCACGCCGTCGCGTATCTCAAGCGCTCCCGCAATGCAGCCGCGAACGCAAGGCTTTGCGTCGCAGTGGCGGCACTGTACGGCGAAATTCACCTTGTCGCTCTCCTCCACGCGTATCCGCGGAATCGGCTTCTTTTCGCCAGAGAACGCCTTTACCATATTCACCGCGCCGCTGTTCGCCGCAGCGCAGTAGTATTCACACAAATGACAGGCTAAACACCAATCTTCGTTTACATAAACTTTTTTCATTGTTTAACCCCCCTTATTCGCCCGCGTGCTGGATTCCAAGAATGTCTAATTCTTTTTGAGTTAGCCCGACACCGCGCAGCATCAGCCTGTTTCCACGGAGAGCTTCGATGGAGTTGATGCCCATGCCGCCCATCATTTCCTTGATCTCGTGATTCCACGCGGTAACGAGGTTCACAAGCCGTCTGTAACCCACCTCGGGATTGAGGCGCTTTACAAGCTCGGGCTGTTGTGTGGCAATGCCCCAGTTGCACTTGCCGGTGTTGCAGCTTCTGCACATATGACAGCCCATCGCCAGTAGCGCCGCCGAAGCGATATAGACCGCGTCCGCGCCGAGCGCGACCGCTTTTACAACGTCCGCAGCCGAGCGGATAGAACCGCCCACTACTACCGAAACATCATTCCTTATTCCCTCGTCGCGAAGCCGCGAATCCACGCTTGCAAGCGCGAGTTCTATCGGGATTCCCACGTTGTCGCGAATTCTCGTGGGAGCGGCTCCCGTGCCGCCGCGGAATCCGTCGATGGCGATAATATCCGCGCCCGAGCGCGCAACGCCCGAGGCTATCGCCGCGACGTTGTGGACTGCCGCGATCTTAACTATTACGGGCTTTTTCCAATCGGTCGCTTCTTTAAGCGAGAATACCAGCTGCCGCAGGTCCTCAATGGAATAGATATCGTGGTGAGGCGCGGGAGAGATCGCGTCGGTTCCCTTGGGTATCATACGCGTTTTGGAGATCTCGTCGTTTATCTTCATTCCGGGCAGGTGTCCGCCGATTCCCGGCTTTGCGCCCTGTCCCATTTTTATCTCGATAGCCGCGCCCGCGTCAAGATAGCC
>JAFLUD010000124.1 GCA_022508965.1 Oscillospiraceae bacterium | reverse complement strand
CGCGGGAGACCCGCGGAAAAATGCTATTTAAATTCCGTTTTCCTTCGGAAAACGGGTTTTTATACAAGCAGAGGGGCTTAGATTTCTAAGCCCCGTTTTTTATGTATTTAGCCGACTTTGGATTCCACAGACTTCATAAAGTGCATTAGCTCGGCTATCTTGTCGTCTGCTTGTGTGTAGCCGTCGCGGTAGGATTCCATTATCTTCTCGTGATCCTTCTCGAACTTCGAGATCGCGGGAAGCGTCGGGCGGAACACGAATATGCGCCCTTGCTCCTCTAATTCCTCCATGAGACGGACGTTCTTCCAATATCTCTCCACCCTTGACAGGCACGCTTCCTCAAACGCGGGATAGTGCTTATACATCGAATGTATCACCGCGCGGAATTTTGCGTAATCAGTCGGCGGCGTGGCGCTGTCGGGCTTGGTGAGGATTATCACCAGCTTGTCGCAGCCCATGTCAAGCGCGCGCTCGATCGGGATAGAATCCGCTATCGAGCCGTCGAGATAGTGCTTTCCCTCCATTTCAACGGGTTCGCACAGCATCGGCACGGAACAGCTTGCTTTACAGATCGTGAGCAGCCGCTCGCAATCGTTTTCTTCGGTGAAATACTCGGCTTCGCCGGTTTCCATACAAGTGCAGACATACTCGGTGAATATGCCGCTGTTGAAATATGTATCAAAATCAAAGGGGAACTGTTTGTACGGATACTCGTACGCCATTTTGTCGAGATTTATAAGGCGCTTGGATTCCAAAAGCTGTCGAAAGCCGTAATACGACTCGCTTCGCGGAACGTTTATCATGTTGCGGGTCCTGCCCTTTTGTTTGGAAACGTAGCTCATCGCGTTTCCGCCGCCTGCCGACACGCCTATTACATACGGAAAATACACGCCGTTTTCCATCAGGCGGTCGAGCACTCCCGCGGTGAATATTCCACGGACGGCTCCGCCTTCCAATATCAGTCCCGTTTTCATGTTCTGCACCGCCTTTTGGTTGTAAGTTTAATAGAAATCAGGGATCAGTTTTTTCCGTTACTATTTTAGCACTTGTTTTTTAACTTTTTGTAAACTTTTTTACAGCATTTTTTGGCGGGAGCTAATGTTATTCCTCAACTATGACCGCTTTGCGATCCATTACTATCTGCGGGGTGAGCCTGCCCATCTCGTCGTAGGCGACTGTTATGGTGACTCCCATAACGCCGCCGTGGAGGCTGGTGAAATTAAGCGGGTTTTCGGCTATTACATCGTAAGTATACGCGAGCGTTACTGACGCGGGGATGTTCTCTGTGCCCGTGAAAACGAGCCTGAAGCTGTCGCAGTCCTTGAAGGTGAATGCGGCACCCGTGTCGTTGCTTACAAGAACAGGTTCTATCACCGATTTGCGCTCTACGAACTCCGGCTCGCCGTCGCCGTCTTCATCGTCGGAATAGACGTTCTGCGCGGCAAGTATCTTGCCGTCCGGCACTCCGGCGGTGAGCGTGAGATTCTTATATCCGAAATCGGGAGACGTCGGCTCGCCGTATTCGTCCAGACCGTCGTATACGCTTCCCGTGAGAACGTAGGTGTTGGCGTCCTCCTGCGTGAGATTATACGCGAACACGGGCGCGTAGATGATATTCTGGTAATTCGCGAGTATCTCGGTAAGATCCTCGGCGGTTATCCTGCCGTCCTCGTTGTCGTTCATGGCATTGACGATCTGAGACAGCGTTTCGTTGGCGTTAAGATCGGACGTGTATATGCGGGTAACATACATCTGGGTTCCCTCGGACTGGGGGATGTCTCCGCAGAATACCAGGTCGTGGGAATTGAGGATAAACAGCAGATACAGCGTCAGCGCCGCCAGCAACAGCGCTACTAATACAATTCCAATTACAATCTTCATAATTGCTCCTTCTTACCGCTAGATGCAGTATAGATTTGTGTCCCAGTCGGGAATGTAGGGGTGGTGCCGCATATACAGCTTGTATTTCTTGTTCATTTTATTCACCAGAAGCGGGAGCTTGAACATATCCTCGTTTCGGTGGTAAAGCGCGATATTCAGCTTAGGCTTGAACTCCGCGATCGTCTTTGACGCGCCCTCTAAAGCGTTTTCTTCCGCGCCCTCTACGTCGAATTTTATGTAGGTGGCGGGTTCGCCTCTCATCATCGTATCGACCTTCATCATCTTGATCTCTCTGAAGCGCGCGGAATTCAGCGGCTTGCCGTCGGCGGGGACCGCGCGGCTTCCTCTGCCGCTGCGCAGATTGAAAACTATCGAGGTGTCTTCGTTCCACGCGCCGCAATTGTAGCACTCGAACAGCGCCGAGCCTATCATATATAATCTGCGCTTCATCTTGCGGTAATTTCTTACGTCGGGTTCCATTGCGTAGAGCTTCCTAAACTGCAACGTGGTTTCGTTGAGGAACTCTATCAGAGTGTCGCCGTCATAGGCGCCTAAGTCTACATAGGTTTCCTCAATTCCGATATTCATAAGATCGAACTTTTCTTCGGAAGGGGTCTCTACGTTGCGGAGATATTTTAAGTCTCCGCTGAGCTTATAACGCACGACGTTTTCAAAGACCTCTTTCGATTTTTCGTCCGCGAGCAGCTTATATACCGACTGCAATTCCTCGGAGTGAGCCTTGGCATACTCCAGATCGAACAGCCCTTCGCCTACCACCGGGACGTTCGGCGCATAAAGCTCGTGCTTTTCCCCGATCTTATAAATATGCTCCATGACCTCGGGGATCTGTGTACCGAAGCACAGCAATATCAGAAAGTCGTCGCCGTACTGTTCCTCTATTTCGGAGAGCTTTTTTACGCGGTGATCCAGAAAGCTGTGTCCGCGCACAAACTCGTCGCTCGCCATTATTTCCGCTATGGGTATCTCGCGCCTGTCGAGCACCGACTTTATCTTATCGGCGCCGTCGCCCATGCCGTACAGCACGATCTTTTTCTTCGTATACTGGAGATGATCCCACAAATCTTTTTCGATCTCATCAAGAAAAAATGACATTTTTTATTCCTCAATTCTATCAATATTCCTCGGAACAGAAAATTCAGATACTTATTCATTATCAATTATAACATAAATCTCAACATTTTTCAAGTCTTAATATAATATTTTGCGGCGGCGGGGGTTTTTTGTGTACAATTCACAAAACGGCGTTTTTTCTTCATTTAACTAATTTGCATATTTTAGAGAATTTGGGCAAAACTACCAATGTCAGTCCATATCCCGATAACAATTGGTCTAGAAAGGAATTTGATTATGAAGAGAAGAAGCGAAAAGCAGAACATTAAGCTCCTCGGCGTCGCGTCGGCGGTGGGGATCGCGGCGGTCGCGGTGTCGCTGTTCGCCGCGTACAACGCGACTGTAAAGCGGCTGGTTCCGACGGGTACCGAAAACAGCGGGAATTCGTGGGTGTACTCGCAGCCGAATTCCCAGAACGACAGCGACGACGTTCCCGTTCAGGGAAGCGTCCCCAATGTGCCGCTGGGGGGGAATTCTTCAACAAAATCATCGAACAAGGGGAATTCCTCCAACTCCGAACCCGTCGAGGAAGCCAACAAGCCCGTTACCGCGACTATCGGCAATATTCTCCCCGTTGAGGGCGAGGTCTCGCACCCGTACAGCAACGGCGAGCTGGTGAAGTCCGAGACGCTCGGCGTCTGGAAGACCCACGACGGCTGTGATATTCTCTGCGAGGTCGGCACGGAGGTCAAGTCCATGTCGGAGGGCGTGGTGAAGATCATCGACAGCTCCTCGCTGTGGGGCGTATGCGTTACAGTTGAGCAGTCCAACGGGCTTGAAGTCCAATACTGCGGGCTTGCCAAGGAGCTTAACGTCAAGACCGGCGCCGTCGTTAAGCAGGGCGAGATCATCGGAAAAACAGGCGATACCAACCAGGCGGAGCTTCTCCAGGAGCCGCACGTTCACATCGGAGTTAAACAGGGAGGTAAGTGGATCGATCCGATGTCGGTTATCGACAAGTAAGTTATTTTTGCCATAGCATTTTTAGGAGTGCTATGGCTTTTTGTTTTGGAACGCCGGGTTGCTTGTTGGGGGTTGGGTTGATTCTGTTGTTCGGGGAACTTGGTGTTGCTTGTTGAGGGTTGGTTGATTGCTTGCCATTTTTTTTAGATGTATGCTTTTACGTTGACGACAGTGTTCGAGGGGGAAACCGTAGGGGAAAGGGGGAACGTCCGCTTTTTTACGAATTTTTTTCTTCCCCCTTTCCCCTACGGTTTCCCCCTCGAGCTCCCCTTCCCCTCTCCCTTTTC
>JAFLUD010000123.1 GCA_022508965.1 Oscillospiraceae bacterium | reverse complement strand
TTTTACGAACTTCAGCAAGAACGCCGTCCCTTGCGCATGAACGCTTGAAACGCTTTAACGCAGTATCAAGTGACTCATTCTTGCCAAGACGAATTTCTGCCATTTATATTTTCCCTCCCTTTGCCGTGTGGCACAGGTTTTCTACCATTTGTAGTCATACATACAGTATAGAAATATTATACATCACTTCGCGCGATTTGTCAAGTCTTTATTTGCTTTTTTTCTTGGGTTTGTGCTTTTTGGTAATTTTAGCTAAAAATTGTCAACATCAGTTTGCTATTATACCCGAAATATCTACCTGCTCGCCGTCCGCCCACAGGCGTTCCAACTGATAAAACTCGCGCTGTTCCTCTTGAAATATATGAACTATCACGTCGACATAGTCCATTACTATCCAGCTGCGGCTCCCAGCGCCTTCTATGCTCTTGGGGGTTACTCCCGCCTGCTCGAGACGGTATTCTACCTCGTCGGCAAGCGCTTTTACCTGCGTTGTGGACGACGCGGACGCTATCACGAAATAATTCGCCAATATCGTCAGATCCTTTACCTTTAACGCGGTGATCTCCGTCGCCTTTTTTGAATCCAGCGCCTTTACGGCGATTTCCAGTTCTTCTCTGTCTGTCATAGGCTCTCCTTGTCCTTATTAAAATCCAAATAGTAGTTATACGCTTCAAAGGTCGAAAGCGGCAATCCTCCGCATTTCGAGCAGACGCAGTTTATCTGATAGATAAGCGCTACCGACATCGCAAGATCGAGATCCTTATAACAGTACTCGCGCATCTTGTCAACTCCCTTATAAGTGCGGTCCTCGGAGATCATATCCCCGAGATACACTATCTTCTCCATAAGGGTCATTTTCGCGCAGCCGACGGTGTGATAGCGTATCGCGCGTATTATCTCGTCGTCGTCTATTTTCAGCGTTTCTTTAACGTAATATGCGCCCGCGATGCCGTGCCACAGGCTCTTTGTTTTAAGCTCCACGGGGTCAGGCGAGAGACGGCTCTTTACCGTGTACTCCAACAGCACCTCCGCGCTTTCGTCCTTCATGATGTCGTGGAGCATTCCCGCAAGATAGCAGCGCATTTTATCCGCGCCGTGGCGTTCCGCCAGCTTGAAGCATTCCTCCGCGACGTTCATGCTGTGCCGAAACCGCTTATTTGAGAGCGTTTCGCGCAGTCTCACCTCATATTTGTCAAAATCCGCATATCTGCTCAAAACAACATCAACCTCTGTACAATTCGTTTGTCTTTATATATTCCGCAACACTCTGCGGCAGCAGCTCCAAAACATCTCCGCCGCTTGCCAGACGTTCCCTTATCTCGGTCGATGAAACGTCTACGACGCTTGTCGGCAGCACCTTTACTCTGCCGAGCTGTGCGGCATACTCCAACATATCGGTGAAGCTGTCGCCGCCGCGCGCCACCGCGCAGACCTTAGTTTCCTTCAAAAGAGATTCGTATTTATACCACTCTGTAAACGTATACAGCATATCTCCGCCGATGAGAAGATACAGACGCGCATTCGGGTGCTGCTTCTGAAGCTCGCGGACGGTGTTTATGGTATAGCTGACTCCGCCCATCCGGCGCTCGATGTCGCTTACCTCGATTTGGCAATTTACGGAGCTTTTGATCTCTAACCCCTCGAACGCCAGCCCGCACATTTTCGCGCGCTGTTCGAACGGGAGGAGCTTGGTGTTCTTATGCGGGGACTCGAAGGTCGGGATTATCAGCAGGCGTCTGAGATTAAGCAGCTGTGCCGCCTCTTTGGCGAGATTAACGTGCCCGTTGTGTATGGGATTGAACGCGCCGCCGAATATTCCTATTTTTTCGGGACTAGTCAAGCTCGATCACCCGCTTTTTAGGATCTTTGCTTCTGCGCCAGAGCACGAATTTTCGCCCGATCACGGCTACCGTGTCGGCGTTAAGCCGCGGCGCTATTGCGTCCGCTGCCTCGCGGGCGGTGTATTCGCAGCTCTCCTGCACGCCGAGCTTTATCAGCTCGCGCGCGTTTATCGCGTTTTCGAGCTGGTTTATTATCTCGTCGGATATTCCCTGCTTTCCTATATAGAAAATGGGATCGTAGCTCTGCGCTATTGAGCGCAGCTTCGCCCTCTGTTTACTTGTCAGCATTTATTTAAATTTCTCCTCTAATATCTCTGCCAGCTTTTGGAACGCGTTCGCGCGGTGGGAGATCTTGTTCTTCTCCTCGTCGCTTATCGTCGCCATGCTTTCATCTTCGTCGAGCATGAATATCGGGTCATAGCCGAAGCCGTTCTCTCCGAGCGGCTCGTCGCCTATGTAGCCGCGCACCTCGCCGCTTACCGAATACTCGTTCTCATCATCGTATATGAAATATATCGAGCATACAAAACGCGCCTCGCGAAGCTCTCTCGCGACGTCGTGCATTTCACTCAAGACCTTTTCGCAGCGCTCGGCATCGGTCGCTCCCTCGCCCGCATAGCGCGCGGAATACACCCCCGGCGCTCCGTCGAGAAAGTCTATCTCCAGCCCGCTGTCGTCCGCCATCGTCGGGATACCCGTCGCCTCGAACACCGCGCGCGCCTTGATATGCGCGTTCTCTTCGAACGTGTCGCCGTCCTCGACTATCTCCTCCGAGAAGCCCGCTTCCCTCATCGAGATCACCTCGAAGCCGAACGGACTTAAAAGCTCCTTGTACTCGCGGAGCTTTCCCGCATTATTGGTCGCGATCACCAGACGTTTTCGTTCGGGCACCGGACTTTGCTCTTCGCTCGATTGTTTGCGTTGTTCCATAACAATTCCTTTCGTAATTAACAGTGTTATTCTTAATTCTTAATTATAACACAAAGTTTCCGATATGTCAATACGGCATTCTCATTCAAAAAGCGCGTTTACATAATCCTCGGGTATGAACGGCTGAAGGTCGTCTATCTTCTCGCCGACTCCGACAAGCTTTACGGGAAGCCCCAGCTCGTTTTTGATCGGGATTATGATGCCGCCTTTTGCCGTGCCGTCAAGCTTTGTGAGCACTATGCCGGTGATTTCGGCGGTCTCGTTGAACAGGCGCGCCTGATTTACGGCGTTTTGTCCCGTCGTCGCGTCCAGCACCAACAGCGTTTCGATGCTGGCTTCGGGCAGCTCTCTGTTTATCACGCGCGCGATCTTCTTAAGCTCCTCCATGAGATTTTTCTTATTATGGAGGCGACCCGCCGTGTCGCACAGCACCACATCCGCGCCGCGCGCTTTCGCTGCGGAGATCGCATCGAATACCACCGCAGCGGGGTCGCTGCCCTCTGTGTGCTTTACGATGTCCACTCCGGCTCGGTCTGTCCAGACGTTGAGCTGGTCTATCGCTGCCGCTCGGAAGGTGTCCGCGGCGGCTACCACTACCTTTTTACCGGAATTTTTGAACAGCGCGGACATCTTTCCTATCGTGGTGGTCTTTCCCGCGCCGTTTACTCCTATCACCATTATCACAGAGGGCTTGGTGTCGAGCTTTAAGCCGTTGCCGCCCGTGAGTATCTCCGAAATTATGTTCTTTAACATCTGCTTTACGTCGGCAGGCTCGGTGGTTCCCGTGCGCTTTACCTCGGCTCGGAGCTTGTCGCAGATATCCGCGCTGGTCTCGGCGCCGATGTCGGACAGGATCAGCGTTTCTTCCAATTCGTCGAAGAAGTCTTCGTCGATCTTGGTGAACGAATTTATCAGCAGCTCTACCTTGCTTACAAAGCCGTCCTTGGTCTTTTTAAGTCCCTCGCGGAGCTTGTAGAGGCTCTCCTCGCGGAGCTTTGCCTCGTATTCCTCCTGGAACTGTATGTCCGACTCGTGGTCGGTGAATATCGGCTGTTCGTTTATCTCCGACAGCCGCTCTAACAGCGACGGGCGCGAGGTAGTTTCCTCCGCCTCCTGCGGTTTTTTCTTTTCAAATATTCCCATTAGGTCACCTCTAAAAACCTTGTTTGAGTAAAAATCGTCATACTGCGCCGTCTGCGGCGTCAAACCTCCTAGCACGCATTATGCGCCTATGGCGCAAAACGCTGCACAAAGCCTTGCGTCGTCGGCTTTCCTTGCACCCGACGCACTCTGCCGATTTTTCCTTTTCAAACCGGTTTTTAGAGGTTCCCATATAATAAATTCCCAAAATTCTAAATTATCAGCCTGTTACTCCGTCAAGGTCGTCGGTCAGCTCTTGTCTTATGAGCCGTGATACTCCCTTTTCCTGCATAAATACGCCGTAAAGCACCTGGCAGCCCTCGATCGTGCCGCGGCGGTGCGAGATTATCATCAGCTGCGTGCGGCGGCTGAAGCGGTTGACGTACTGTATGTACTTTTCGACGTTCACCACGTCAAGCGGCGCGTCTACCTCGTCGAGCATACAAAACGGCGTGGGACGGTGCATAAGTATCGCG
>JAFLUD010000122.1 GCA_022508965.1 Oscillospiraceae bacterium | reverse complement strand
TGCCCTCAGCTCTTTAGCAGGGCGCGTTTTTCGTTTCGCGGTCGGAGCGACCGCGGTTTTGCGCTTCGCGCAAAACCACGAAAAACGCTGGGTGTTGACACGCTGCTGTTAAGTGACTCTTGTCGAAAAAATCTTTTTGGTCACGTAATCACAAAAACCGTCGAATTATGTCGAAGGACAAATTCGGCGGTTTTTGTTTTTTGAGTTGATTTTTCATAGGGAATGTGGTATACTTAAATGGGAAGTGATGATTTGATTGACATAAAAGAACTGCGGGCGCTGGCTGAAGCGACGTCAAACATAGTAATGACAAGTCATGCCAACGCACAATGTACAGAGCGTTTGATCGACAGCTCGGATATTTTGGAAGCGCTTTTGCACGGCGAAATAATTGAAGATTACCCAAATGATTATCCATTTCCTAGCTGTTTATTGCTGTCATTCTCAAAAACCGGAACCCCCACACACGTTTGCTGCGGGATAGGCGACGGCAAGATCTACATCATTACTGCGTATTATCCCACAACCGAAAAATGGGAAGATGATATGAAAACAAGAAAGGCGGTAAAAAAATGACCTGTTTCTTCTGTAAAGGCGATATGACAGACAGCACAACCACATTCACCGCGACACTCGAAAATACAATTGTTGTGATCAAGAATGTTCCTTGCTATAAATGCAAACAATGCGGCGAGGTAAGCTATCCGTTCGATGTAACCCAGCGGCTCGAAAAAATCATCGAAGGCTTTAAAGAAAGCCTGTCGGAAATCTCTGTCGTGAACTACTCAGCCGCTTAAATATATTGGTTTGATGCGTTACTGCAAACCTCAGTCAAACAAAACCGCCCTGCGAAGCAGGGCATTTTTGTTTGGCACATGGTTGACAACCCGAGGAATTGTTTCTATTGCAAAACTCACCCCCTCGCTTTCAGCAAACGCGCCAAAATAAACCTAGACAGAACAATATCCGTTATCAACGCGAGAATATGCGGCAGAGGGATCGTTCGCCCGTAAATAACCGGCGGCAGCAGAAGGAAGATCAGCTTTAAGACCTCGCCCAAAGCGTCGGCGGCGAGAAAAGCCGCCTGCTGCGCTTTCCCGTTCTCGGGAAACAACGCGTAAACCGCCATCCCCGAATACAGCGTCAACACGGTGCAAGCGCACAGATCCCCCGCGAAAACCACGATAAACCCAAGCCACGGCGAAAGCCCCGCCCTGTCCGCGATCGCCAGCGCGATCAGCAAGCCCAGCAAGCCCGCGATGACCGCCGTTGTTTTTTTACACCTCGCGTCAAATTCAATATTTTTGAGAATATTCATTTTATACCTCCGTCCTGTTTATAACCATATTTTACCATTTTCAAGAAGAAAGTGCAAGGAAAAACGTGTTGACAAAGCGCGAAATATAGTGTATAATGAATTCAAGCATATAATATTTTTGCGAACGGAGAATGTCTGTGGATGTAATAACTGTCATAATCATTTTGCTGTCCGTGTTTAATATTGCAGTTTTTGTTTTCGAGCTGCTGACGATAAAAAAACTCGAAACCATAGTTCGCCCGAAAACCGACCGAAGAGTGGGCATTGAAGCGAAGCTAAAGCTCTCCGACGAGGAGATCCGCGCGCTGTTGAATTGCGTGGGCAAGGCGTCGGGATTATATGCGTTTTTTACAAATCTGACGGCGGTGTTCCCGCTGCTGGGAATACTCGGCACGGTAATATCGCTGATGAGCATTTCGGGAACTGCCGATCTGTCCGATAACTTTTCGTTTGCATTGAGAACCACCTTTGCGGGACTTATCGCCGCGATAACCTTCAAAATAATGGACTCCTTCATAACCGCGCGCTTGGATTCCGCGCTTGACGAGTCGGATTACCTCATTCACGAGCACGACAAAGAAAAGAGGGAGCAAAAATGAGGCGCAGACGAAAACGCGATATAATCATCGAGCTTACCTCCCTGCTTGACGTTATAATGATAATTATTTTTATGGTAATGGCGGAAAACGGCAAGCTGGTTACCGAACAACAGTCGGCGCTTGACGCGGCGCAGACTGAGAATCTCGAAATAAAGAACGAGCTTGAAGACCTCAGCGGACAGCTTGATGAAGCACTCGGAAAGCTCGGCGAGGGCAGCCTTGAGGAACTCATCGAGCGTCTTGCCGAAGCCGAAAGCAGGCTCGAAAGCTACGAATACATGGACGACGTTGTGTTTGTAATAAACGTAAAGCTCGAAAACCGCTACAACAACACCGTCCGCTATCTTTCCTACGGCAGAGCGGAAAACGAACAGAGCCTCATTGAGATCCGCGATCAAATTGACCTCACCACTGCAATAAACCGGCTAAAGATTTTCGTTTCGGAATACGTTTCGAAGATCACCGCCGACAGCACCAACTCAACGATAGTGTATGTAGTGTTCTCGTATGACACCCACAACGTCTATCAGGACGATTACGCGGCGATCGACGAGGCGCTCAGAAGCGCAGAAATAAGAGCGAACAGCGGGAACTTCAGATACCGCTGCCACCCGCTCCAATGATTCTGAGATCAGAAAGGACAAGCTATGAAACACGAAAAAAACCCAAAGCACGAACCGCCCATGCCGCATGAGCCTCCCCGCAAGGAAAAGAAAAAGCACAGACGCCGCGGCGGCGGGATATTGATTTTGCTCCTGCTGCTGATAATAGCAATACTTATACTGTTGTTCTTCAACCCGTTCGGTTGGGGAAACGGCGGTGCGTTCGGACTTGGCGGGCAGCAAAACAGCAGCAACTCTTCGGACAACAGCTCTGCGGTCTCCGACAGCAGCGAATCCGTAAGCGACACGGTAATGATCAAGATCGAAAACGAGGACATATACTTTGACGGCGAGCTTTGCACGGAATCCGAGCTGAGGGAGAAAGTGATCGCGCTCGGCACGGAAAAGAAATACGAGCTGGAGCACTCTCTCGCGATAAAATCCACCTACGACAGCGTAACGGCGCTCTTGACCGAGCTTGAGGACGCTCTTGGAATTACGGTAAATTACAACGAATAACAAAAGCCGCATCCCCCCTAAAGCAGGGGGGATTTCTGTAAATCATTAAACGAGATAAGAACGGAGAACATCATGAAATACGATTTCGACACGTCAATAAACAGAAAGAACACAAACTCTCTCAAGTGGGATGTAAAGGAAAACGAGCTTCCGATGTGGGTAGCCGACATGGACTTCGCGACAGCGCCCGAGATCCGCGAGGCGATTGAAAAGCGCGCGTTACACGGCGTTTTCGGATATACCGTGATCCCCGACGAGTGGTACGGTGCGTATATCGGCTGGTGGAAAACCCGTCACAGCCTCGAAATAAAAGAGGATCAGCTGATCTTCTGCACGGGAGTGATCCCCGCGATATCCACGGCGGTGCGAAAGCTCACGACCCCCGCCGAAAAGGTGCTGATACAAACTCCCGTGTATAATATTTTCTTCAATTCTATCCTGAATAACGGCCGCGTTGTTTTGGAGAATCCCCTGAAATACACCGACGGAAATTACGAAATGGACTTCGACGATCTGGAACGCAAGCTCTCCGACCCGCAGACAACGCTGATGCTCCTGTGCAATCCCCAGAATCCCGGTGGAAAGATATGGGATAAAGCCACGCTCGAACGCGTCGGCGAGCTGTGTTATGAGAACAACGTCACCGTGCTGTCCGACGAGATCCACTGCGACCTCACCGATCCCGGAAAGAATTATGTTCCGTTCGCGTCGGTATCCGAAAAATGCCGAGAGATCAGCATAACTTGCATAGCTCCGACGAAAGCGTTCAATCTCGCGGGCTTGCAGACCGCCGCGGTAATGGTGCCGAACGCCGCTCTGCGGCATAAGATGTGGCGCGCGCTCAACACCGACGAGGTCGCCGAGCCGAACGCCTTCGCGGTCGACGCGGCAATAGCGGCGTTTACAAAGGGCGAAGCGTGGCTGGACGAGCTTCGCGGGTATATTTTCCAAAACAAGAAAACCGCCGCCGATTTTATCGGGGAATATCTCCCCCAGATTCGTTTAACGCCCTCCGAGGCTACCTACCTGCTGTGGCTGGATTGCGCGGAAATCACAGATTCCGCCGAGGAACTCTCAAAGCACATTCGCAAAGAAACGGGGCTTTTCCTGTCCGCGGGAGCGCAGTACGGAAGCGGCGGCGAGCGTTTCCTCAGAATGAACGTCGCCTGCCCGCGCAGCGTGCTGAACGACGGGCTCGAACGCCTGAGAAGGGGAATAACCGCCTACGGCTTGACATAATTTAGAAAACGTGATATACTTAAGGCAATACCGCACAAAGACCGCCCGTCGGGCTTTGTACGACATTTGCTTGCATCTTTTCCGTCATCTTGCCCAAAAACTCCTAGGAAGGCGTCAGCCTGCCGTCGTCGTTTTTAGACAATC
>JAFLUD010000121.1 GCA_022508965.1 Oscillospiraceae bacterium | reverse complement strand
GGGTGGTCTTGTTGAAGATCTCCGCGCCCTGTACTACTCTGTGACCTACCGCGCCTATCTCGTCCATGGACATGATAACCGCCGCGTCGCCCGTCGTCAGCACCGCTACCAGCTTTTCGAACGCCTCGGTGTGTGTCGGGAACGTGCAATCCTCATCGACTGTTCTTCCGTCAAACGCGGTGTGCTTGATGTGTCCGTCGATTCCTATTCTGTCGCAGTTGCCCTTGGCGATCACGCTCTCGTCCGTCATATCGAGCAGCTGATACTTCAGCGAGGAGCTTCCGGCATTGATAACCAAAATCTTCATAATTAAAATTCCTTTCAAAAAATTTTCCAATACTATTTTATAACTTTTTACAAAAAAAATCAAGTATTTTTTATAAATTTTATTGATTTTATCGTGATATTGTTGTAAAATAGAAATATACACCATAAAATACTGGAGGAATTATGAAAGTTGCGGCTATAATCAGCGAATACAACCCTTTTCACAGCGGACATCGGCTTCTCATCGACAAAACGCGCGCGGCGGGCGCTTCGCATATTCTCGCGGTCATGAGCGGGAATTTCGTTCAGCGCGGCGACGTGGCTGTATTTGATAAATTCTCGCGGGCGAAAATCGCGCTCGAAAACGGCGTTGATCTTGTGATCGAGCTGCCGGAGCGGGTCTCGCTGACATCGGCGGAGGGCTTCGCCAGGGGCGCTGTCGATATCATCAGCGCGCTTGGCTGTGTGGATATGCTGAGCTTCGGGAGCGAGAGCGGCGACATCGCGGCTTTGAGAGAGGCTTCGGGGGCTATCGACTATGTTGTCAACACCGAATTCTTCTCCGAAAGCATCAAGCGCGGGAAAAGCTATCCTGCCGCTTTGCAGGCTGCGCTGCGCGAATTCTACACCGAGGACGTTTCGGAGACTATCGCCTGCCCGAACAACACCCTCGCTATCGAATACTTAAATGCGCTGGACAACATCGGAAGCTCTATCGAGCCGTTCACGGTAAAGCGCCTGGGAGCGCGGCATGACAGCGACGATGCCGATCCCGAAACGGCTTCCGCGTCCGCTATCCGAAAGATGATACTCGCGGGGGAGGATTACTCGAAATACGCTCCAACGGTCGACGCGCCGACCGCGGAGCTTTCACGGTTGGAGCGTGCTATTCTCGCGAAGCTCCGCCCCATGAGCGCGGACGACTTTGAGAAGATCTACGACTGCGCCAACGGGCTGGGCAACCGCCTGTGCAAGGCCGTTCGCGGGGCGGCGTCGCTTTCGGAGCTGTATTTTCTCACGAAAACCAAGCGGTATACGCTCGCGCATATCAGAAGGGCTGTGCTGTGCGGTTTTCTCGGTATCGACAAGCATTTTGCGCTGGAGCGGGCGGCGTATATACGCGTTCTCGGCATGAATTCACGCGGGAAGGAGATTCTCGCGGCTGCCGAATGTTCGCTGCCTATTGACACCTCGCTTAAGGCTCTTGCGGGAAAGTCGCGCGAGGCGGCTCGGCAGGCCAATTTCACCGCGCGCTGCACCGATCTCTATTCGCTGGCGTTTGAACGTCCGAGGGTGTGCGGGGCGGACTTCACATCAGCGCCAATTATTATCGAGGAATGAGGCTGTCGATAAGCCCTCATCTACTTCGTCACCGCGTCTCGGCAGCCACTTGGGCTAGCCTTCGACGCGCTTCCTCGTATCTAAGGGCTTCTCAACAGCCTCAGGATAGCTACTTTCAATATTCCCGAATAAATATTGTGGAATTGCACAAAATATTCTCTGCGAAAGGAACTTAAATGAGCACTTTTGACGAACTGCGCGAGCAGCACCCGCTGTTTATCTACCACAGCTTTGAGCTTAACGAGAAGGCTCTCACCTTTCATTTTCAGATAGACGAGTTTCACTTTTATCCGAAGTGGGAATTCGATCATAATTATATGTACGGGCATTTTTCCCAAAAACAGCTTGAAGCGGTCGCGTTTTCGCTCGGTATGGCGGAGCTTGTTTCCTACTGGAAATGCGCGTGCTGTCCGACGGTGGAGGTGCGCTGCGGGGGGCTTTCAGAATGGCAGATAAATTGGTGGAAGAAGCTCTATTTCAACGGGCTGGGGGAGTTTTTCTACCGAAACGGCATAAATACCGACCTTGAGAGCTTTATGAATATCACGGCTCCCGAGCCGGAAGCCGTTCACGAGGTTCGCTGTGACCTTCGCGGGGCGCTGGTCCCGGTGGGAGGCGGCAAGGACAGCGTTGTGACGCTTGAAATTCTCAAAAAAGAGGGCACGGAGATCACTCCGTATATCATAAACGCGCGCGGGGCGACTCTCGGATGCGTTGAGGCGGCGGGGATCTCCGCTGACAAAGCGGTTTGTCCGAGGCGTTCCATCGACAAGGCGCTTCTCGAACGGAACGCGGCGGGGTGGCTTAACGGGCACACTCCGTTTTCGGCTGTCGTGGCGTTCTCTTCGCTGCTTCACGCGGTTCTTCTGAACAAGCGGTTTATCGTTCTCTCAAACGAGAGCAGCGCTAACGAGACTTATGTTGAGGGCGCAAAGGTCAACCACCAGTACAGCAAGTCTACGGAATTTGAAAAGGATTTTCGCGAATACTGCGCCGAGAGCTTTGGGAGCTGCCCGGAGTATTTCAGTCTGCTGCGGCCGCTTTCGGAATGGCAGATCGCGCGGGAATTCGTGAAGTATCCGCAGTATTTCGGCGTGTTCCAGAGCTGCAACTTGGGCTCTAAGACCGATTCGTGGTGCTGTAACTGCGCTAAGTGTCTGTATGTGTACATTTTGCTGGCGGCGTTTTTGGACGATGAGGCGCTCGTTAAAATCTTCGGCTGCAATATGCTGGAGAAGGGCGAGCTTTCTCAAATGCTGGACGGGCTGATGCTCGACGGAGAGGATAAGCCGTTTGAGTGCGTCGGCACCAAGGACGAGGTGCGGCTTTCGCTGAAAATGGCTCTGGACAGGCGCAAGGATGATCCCCCTGTTCTTCTGAAGCGGTTCGCGGAGAAGTTCGACGGCTATTCCCCTAAGGACATGGACGGATTTTTCGACGGGGACAATTTTGTTCCCCAAAAATTTATACCTTATCTGGAGAAAATTGCAAATGAACATTGAGGTTCTTAAAAGTTTTTTTGAGGGTAAGCGCGTGGTCATCCTCGGCTTCGGGCGCGAGGGAAAGGTTTGGCTGGAGCTGCTGCAAAGGCTCGGCTGCTGCGCTAAGCTCGCGGTCGCGGATATGAACCCGCTGGAGCTGGAAGACCCCGAGATCGAGCCTATAAGCGGCGCGAATTATCTCGCGGAATGCGAGCGGTTCGACATTATCCTGCAATCGCCGGGGGTCATTATCAAAAACAGGCTGAGCGAGCAGGCAAAGGCGAAGATCCTCACGCAGACGGAGCTTTTGCTGAGGCTTCGTCCCTGTCGGATCATCGGCGTTACGGGGACTAAGGGCAAGTCCACCACCGCGTCGCTGGTTCATCACTTTCTGGAGGCGTGCGGGATACCGTCGATGCTTATCGGGAACATCGGTGTTCCTCCGCTGATGCGGCTGGAGGAAATGGACGAGGAGATGACAGCCGTTGTGGAGCTTAGCTGTCATCAGCTGGAATTTGTTCGGCATTCTCCCGAGATCGCACTTTTACTCAATATTTTCCCGGAACATCTTGATCACTATATAAATTTCGACGCGTATGCCAACGCGAAGCGCAATATAGCGCGGTTTCAGGAGGATCCCGACGTTACCGTTGCGAACGCCGATCTGTTCCCCGTCGAAACGGCTGGAACGCTCTATTCGTCGGCTTTCGGGAAGCCCGCGGACGTGTGGACGGACGGAAGCTCGATATTCCTCTTCGGAGAGGAAATTCCCTCGGGAAAAATTCACACGGCTCTGCGCGGGCGGCACAACCTTTACAACATCGCCATGGCGCTTGCCGCGGCTAAATCGGCGGGCGCGGATATAGGAAAATGCCTCGAATCACTCCCCGATTTCAAGGGGCTGGAACACCGCCTGGAGCACGTTGCTACCATTAACGGCGTGGAATTCATAAACGACAGCATCTGCACCGTTCCCGAGGCCGCCATCGCCGCCGTCAACGCGTTCGACTGCACCGACTGCATCATCCTCGGGGGTATGGACAGGGGTATCTCCTACGACGTGCTGGGGGATTTTCTCAACAAGGGCGTTGTCGAGAACGTTATCCTCCTGCCCGACAGCGGAGCGCGTATCGGAAAGCTCATCTCCTGCCCCGACGTCAACGTTATTCACGCGGATAACCTTGAACAGGCAGTCTCGGAAGCCGCAAAATGCGCCAAAAAGCGCGTTCTGCTCTCGCCTGCCTCCGCAAGCTACGGCTTTTATCGCAACTTTGAAGAGCGCGGACGGCATTTTAAACAGCTGGTGCTGCAATTGACAATGGACAATTGATAATTGATAATTATAATGAAAAGCGGGCTTCCTGTTGGAAGCCCGCGTCGGGTATATCAAACAGCCGTTTACAGATACGGCGC
>JAFLUD010000120.1 GCA_022508965.1 Oscillospiraceae bacterium | reverse complement strand
CAGTACGCCTGCATCGCTTTTCCTAGCGCTAGGCACGGTCTCTCCACAAATCTTGCCTACTTTTTATCGAGAATTAGTATAAGGTCCCAAAAAAACAAATATCCGGTCAGGCTTTGAACACTGACCGGATATTTTTTATTACAAAGGTTATCTTGCCTTTGTGTTGAGCACAAATCTGCTGGTGAGGTTGTGAAGCTCGGTCGCCTGGCTGTTCAGCTCCTCGGAGGAGGCTGCGGACTGCTCGGCGGTCGCGGAGTTGGTCTGGACTACCGTCGAGATCTTGTCGACGCCGCTGTTCGCCTGGTCGATCATCGTCGCCTGCTCGCTGGACGCTTCCCAGATCTCGTTTATCAAGCTGATGGTCTGGTTGGTTACCTCAACGGACGAATTGAGCGCCTCGGCGGTCTCTTCCGCGATATGAGAGCCTGTCTCGACCGCTTTGATCGTCTGATTGATAAGCTCGGTGGTGTTGGTGGCGGCTTCTGCGGACTTGGACGCGAGGTTTCTTACCTCGTCGGCTACTACCGCGAAGCCCTTGCCTGCCGCGCCGGCTCTTGCAGCTTCAATGGACGCGTTCAGCGCGAGGATATTGGTCTGGAACGCAATGTCTTCGATGGTCTTTACGATGTTGGAGATCTCGTTCGATCTGTCGGAGATGTTGTTCATCGCGGTGACCATTTCCTTCATGCGCTCGTTGGACAGCGTCATCTTCTCGCCTGCCTGGTTTGCCTTTTCGTTCGCTTCCTCCGCGTTCTTGGCGTTTACGTCTACCTTTTCCTTGAGCGTCGAGATTACGCCGGCAAGCTCCTGGATGGACGCGGACTGCTCACTGGTTCCCGAAGCGAGAGAAGCGGAGCCGTTGGAGATCTGTGCCGCACCCTGGGTCACATGGGAAGCGGATATGTCGATCTGGTTCATGGTGTCGGACAGCCCGAATGCTAGGCTGTTAAGCGCTTCGATGATGCTTACGAAGTCGCCGCTGAACTCGATCTGTCTGCGGATATCGAAGTTGCCGTCTGCAAGCTGTTTACACAGCCGCGAGATCTCTCCGATATAATTGTTGAGCGAATTTATCGTACTGTTTATCGAATCGGCGAGCTGGCCTGTTTCGTCGTTGGACTTGTGATCTATTCTGACATTCAGGTTGCCCTGCGCGACGGAGTTCATTACTTCAACCGTTTTCTTTATCGGGTTTGCTATGCCGTTTGCGGTGATAACGCAGTTGAGAATCGCCGCGATTATGCCGATGATTCCCAGAATGACGGTTACCATTACCGTAAAGGAGGTCTCGCTCATGAACTCGTCGGAATCAGCGGTTACGCCGAGTATCCAGCCGTCGGTGTTCCCTACCAGAGAATATGCCGCGTATCCGAAGCCGCCGCCCGTGAGCGTTCCGAATACCGTGGTGTTGGTGTCGGAAATGGCGATCGCGCGCTTTTCAAGCTCGCTGCGGCTGTCATACTTTACGTTGCCCTTGTGGGTGTGCTTGATGTTGTTCATTCCCTCGGTGACCATTTTCGGGTCGTCGCAGGAAATGTAGGTTCCGTTTTCGTCCATGATATAGGCGGTTCCCTGTTCTCCGCCTACATGGACCGCGTTGATAACGTCGCTGAACTCGGAGGCTTTGATCCCGAAATACACAACGCCGGTAAGCTCGCCGTTATTGATGCCGCCCTCCTTTATGGGCGCGCAGAAATAGATTATCGGGGTGCCGTTTACGTCCTGGGGTCCGAATACGAATTCTTCGTTCTTCATTCCCTTTATGTAGCAGTGGTCTTCTCTGTAATCAATTATCTCGCCGGGAACTTCATAACCCCAGCCGTCCTTGTCGATATAGCCGCGCTCTGTAAAGCCGTAGGTGGTTGCTTTTTCCTGCAAAAACTCCAGCTTTTCATCTATGGAGTATTCGTCGCCCATGCGGGGATCCAAACCGACCTCCTTGGCGATCGTGACATATCTCGCAAGGTAATTTTGCAGGCGCGCACTCGTCTGGAGCGAAAGCTCGGACAATGTGGTCTGTAACGTCGTGAAAGTGCTGTGGTAGTTGAGGAAGCCGCCTATGCCGACGATCAGTATTACGCCGATTACGACTACCAATAAGATACGCACAAGAAGCTTGTTTTTAACAGTCCTTTTCATTTCTTAATCCTCTTTCCTTAGATATTTTGAAGTTATCCGTTAAGGGATTTGCCTGCTGTTTATTCCCTCTAATTATAGCACTTTTTCAAGAAATTGTCAATACTTTTTTACGCTTGGGGGGTGTGCGGGGAATGCTCCGATGTTACGGCGTAGGCGCTGTTGTAGAGTGATCTGAGCGATTCGGGCTTATTATACTGCTCGCCTATGCAGAATTCTTTTGACCACGCCATGTAATACGCCCACGGGGTGTGAGATTTCTCGAGCAGCTCTATATCCGGAAGGTACCCTACCTCGGCGAGCGCCGCGACCTTGTTCTTCGTGGTTTGGGTCGTCAGGCGGGCGTATTCCTCGGAATAATCGGTTCTCTTAAACTCGAGCAGGTAAACGTCCATGGAGATCACGTCTACATACTCGTCGCCGGGGTAGCTCTCGGCGAGCGGGCAATTCCACACCCAGAGCAGGTTATTCAGGCGGTGATGCTTCGTGTAGTGCTCGAACATCAGCTTGTACAGCCCGCAGGCGACCTCTGAGCCTTTCGCGCCCCACCAGAACCACTTGCCGTCCGCTTCATGGAACGGCCGCCACAGTATCGGGATATCTTTATCGCAAAAGCGTTTGAGCTGCTCGGCTATTACGTCCATGTCATGATAGAACGCTTTTCTTTCGGGGGTGTCGGGAATGAGTATTTGCGCGGCGTCAAAGTCCGTGTTCTCGGCGTAGAAGCTCTTATCCCTGCCGCCCAGCGGCGAAAACCAATGGAACGTAAAGGTGAGAATTACGTCCGATCCCTCGGACAGCTTCATTGCCGTGTCGAGCGTGTTTCTGTTCTCGTAAACTTCGGTAAGGCAGGCTTCGGAGGCGTCGTTGTAGTTTATATTCGGAGAATAAGACAGCAGCTCTAAGCCTATAAGCTTTGGGGTTCTTCCCGTATTCTCTCTGATATACGCGAGTTCCTCCATGGGATTGGTCTGGGTGTGCTGACCTGTGATGAGGCGCTTTCCGGCTGTGTCCGAAAGGTAGTTCAGAAGCTCTTGCGCCTTTTCGGACGCGTTTGGGTTTACCGCTTTTTGCATACATATCCTCCTTATGCTTCGCGCGAGAGCCGCTTTATCATCTCTATGCACATTCTGCCGTTGTGGTAGGGGCATTTCCATTCGTGCACGAGCGCCTGCTCGGGATCGAAGGTATTGTCGGGGCGGATATTCTCTATCCACTCGCCTGTTTTCGGGTCGATGACGTGCTTTTTTATATACTCCCACACCTGCTCGGAGATTCTCGGATATTCCGTGTTATCCGGGTCGTTCTTATAGGCGTTGTAAAAGCCGACGACCGTTTCCGCCTGCACCCACCAGATCTTTATTTTACTGTCCTTGCCGTTTTCACACTCGTTATTCATCGCGTGATTCTCTTTGTCTATCCCGTTTGAATACGCGCCCTGTGCGAGTCCGTTTATCACGGGGAGCATTTCACGGCGCAATTCCTCATCGCCGAGGACATCGCAGCTTCTGTCAATAAGCCACGACGCTTCAATATCATGACCGTAGGACTGAAGGTCTATCAGCGTGTTGTATTCCCTATCAAAGAAAACCTCGCAGCGCTTTTTTTCGGGGTTATATATCTTCGTCCTGAACAGGCGCAGGGCTTGTTTGAGAGAATTCCCGACCTCGGCTGAATTGTCCGCTTTATACAGCTCGGTGTAGCTTTCGATCACATGGAGGAGGGTGTTCATCGTGCGCTCGGCCATCACGCCGTTCTCGGAGAGCTTTTCGTTTGAAACAGGTCTGAAATCCCTGCCGAATGCCTCGAGGTAGCCGTCTTTGTCCCTGCATTTTTCCTCGATAACATGATACAATGCATAGGCGGATTTGAGGGCGTTTTCGTCGCCGCTTGCGCGATAATACGTCGACAGCGCGTAGATCGCGAACGCCTGATTGTAGGTGTGCTTGGTGTCGTCGCAAGGGGTTCCGTCGGCGTTTACCGACCAGAACACTCCGCCGTTTTTCCCATCGACGCACTTCTCGCTTAAAAAACGGTAGGCGTGCTTTGCCTTTTCGAGCAGCGCGGGTTCCTTTAAAAGACGGTAGGCGTTTGAATAGAACCAGAGGATCCTTCCATGCAGGATAACGCCCTTCGGGCTTTGCTTATCGGGCGTTCCGTTTTTATCCGCGTACCCGTAAAAGCCGCCGTTTTCGCTGTCCGTCATGCCGTTCCAGAACGGTATCAGGTCGTTTTTTAAATGATCGTGGAATTCTTTGGATTGCATGGGGAGCCTCCTTAAAAACGCAGACCGAAATCTTTTTTAACAAGAAAACAAAACAGTGTTTTGTCAACACCGCGTCGTTTTTCACGGTTTTGTTTGCGGAGCAAACAAAATTTCATTGCGGACTTTTGGCGCGCAGCATCGTGCTGCGCGCTTT
>JAFLUD010000012.1 GCA_022508965.1 Oscillospiraceae bacterium | reverse complement strand
GACGCAAGGCTTTGTGCCTTGCTAGGAGGTTTGACGCAGCAGACGGCGTGCTATGTCGGTTTTTCCTCAAACAAGGTTTTTAGAGGTGACCTTAAGAGAGAAAGTGAAAGTTTTGGCGAAAAGCTATTCAATGGACTTATGCAGCGGCTCGGTGCTGAAAAAAATGCTGATGTTCTCGCTGCCGCTAATGGCGTCGGGAGTGCTCCAGCTGCTGTTTAACGCGGCGGACGTGGTGGTATTGGGACGATTTGCGGGCGACAACTCGATGGGCGCGGTAGGCTCGACAAGCTCGCTTATCAACCTGTTCACAAACCTGTTCATAGGGCTGTCGGTGGGCGTAAACGTAATAGCGGCGCGCGCTCACGGAGCGGATTCCGTGTCGGATATGCAGGACGTGGTGCACACGTCCATGCCCGTGTCGGTGATAAGCGGACTGCTGCTGACGGTGATCGGCGTGATCTTCGCGCCGCAGATGCTGGTGCTTATGAAAGCCACGGAAAATCAGCTTCCGCTCGCAATTCAATATCTGAGAATTTATTTTCTTGGAATGCCCGCGACGATGGTATACAACTTCGGCGCGGCGGTTTTAAGAGCTGTCGGCGACACCAAGCGCCCGCTGTACTTCCTGATAACCGCGGGAGTAATAAACTTCCTGCTGAATCTCTTATTTGTAATAGTGTTCCGAATGGACGTTTCGGGCGTTGCGCTCGCCACAATTATTTCCCAGGCAATATCCGCCGCGCTGATAGTTATCTGCCTTATAAAAGAAAGCGGCGGGATTCATCTGGAATTAAAGAAAATGAAGATCAAGCCTCGCATATTGGGCGCGATAGTCCGCGTGGGACTTCCCGCGGGCTTTCAGGGAATGATCTTCTCGCTGTCAAACGTAGTGATCCAGTCGTCTGTAAACACCTTCGGCGACGCGATAGTTTCGGGCAATTCCGCGGCACAGTCGATAGAGGGCTTCATCTATATGGCGATGAACACCTTCTACCAAGCGGCGATCTCGTTTACGGGACAGAATATGGGCGCGAAAAAATACCGCCGTATCCCGAGAATAATGGGCTGCGCGCTGCTGTGCGTTGCGGCTACGGGGCTGATCCTCGGCTGGAGCGCGTTCCTGCTCGGACGTCCGCTGGTGGGGATCTACTCAAAAACAGATATAGTAATAGACGCCGGCATCGCCCGTCTCTCGGTTATCGCGACCACCTATCTTATATGCGGCATGATGGATGTTATGGTGGGAATGCTCCGCGGACTGGGCTATTCGGTAATGCCGATGATAGTGTCGCTGCTGGGTGCGTGCGGACTGCGCCTGTTGTGGATAGCCACAGTATTCCAGATCGAGAAATACCACTCGATAAACACCATATACATTTCCTACCCTATTTCCTGGGCAATAACGTTTCTGACGCATCTGATATGCTATTTCGTTATCTGGAGAAAGCTGAAAAAGCGCGAAGCCGCTTTCTTTCAAGAATCCCCACAGCCCGAAGAACAAAACGCATAAAAAGATCCCTGCAAGGCTTCCCGCCCCGCAGGGAATTTTTTTTGTTAGGTAACGTACGGGTCAAACAGCCTTTTGAGAGCCTTCGTCTGCGCTATAACGACCGAGATCGCCACGCCCAGAACCGCTCCGACCGCTCCCTGAATGAGATTAGAGGGCAGATTCGCGAGGGTCGCAATAAACCCGAATCCGAGAACCGCCGCGTCATAAAGATAATAACCCGCGATCATAATAAGCTCTCCCGCGACCGCTCCGGAAACAAATCCCGGCACGCGGAGCTTTTCGTTCTTTTTGACAAACGCGTGCGCGATAAGCGAAGCCGCCGCCGCGATAAGCCCCTTTATTACGAATGTACCCGGCGCGTAGACAGCATAGCCGCTTACGATATCCGCCAGAGCCGAGCCGAGTCCGCCCGCCGCAAAGCCGTACACGGGTCCCAACACCCACGCGGCGATCAGAATAAAGCAGTCGCCGAGATTAAGATAACCGCCCAGCGGCGCGGGTATCTGTATCAGATATGTCGCGACAAAGATAAGCGCCGCAAACATACCCGCAAAGCATAGCCTCAGCAGCTTTTCCCTGCCTTTAGTTTTATTACTCATAATGTGTATCTCCCTTCCGAATACATTATATCACTTTATTTGTGACTTTGCAATACCCCCGCGTATATTTTTTCTCTATGGGAATAGATCGTATTTTCCTATTAAACGCCCCTGAAAGGTACTAAGCTCTGCGAAGCGCTTGTCGATACCCCCGAGTACGGATATCTTGTCCCTGCTCCAGAGCGGAGCCGCAAGCAGCGATTTGTCGCCGTCCCCCGTAACGCGCTCGATGACCGTCTCGGGAGGTATCAGCTCCAGCTGCCGCACGACCGTTTCGATGTAATCCTCCTTTTCCATCGGGGAATACTCTCCACGGCGGTACATTTCATACAGCTCTGTCCCTTTAAGTACATGGGTAAGGTGGAGCTTAACAGCGTCGGGGCGCAGCCGCCCGAGCGTTTCGGCGGTCTTAAGCATCATCCCGCGATCCTCACCGGGAAGCCCGTTCATAATGTGAACACACACGCGGATCTTGTGGGACTTCAGCAGCTCATAGCCGCGCAAAAAATCCGCAAACGAATGTCCCCTGCGTATCATTTCGGCAGTGGAGTCGTGTACCGTCTGCAAGCCCAGCTCCACAGTAAGCGGAAGCGAGCATTCCGCGAGAATGGTTGCTTTTTCGGGGTCGAGGCAGTCGGGCCGCGTAGCAAGCGACACCGCAAACGCCCCCAATTCCTCCGCCTCTATCAGCATTTTTTTGAGGAATTCACCCGAACAGAGCGTGTTAGTTCCAAGCCCGTAATACATGAGAATTTTTGCGTCGGGAAATTTCGCGTGTATCCGCGCTTTTTCGGCATTGAACTGCTCGGCGACAGAACGCCTGTCGCGCGGAGCGTTCGAGCAAAACGCACACTTCCCCGGGCAAGGCAGTCCCGCGTCCACGGTAGCCTTGACGACGCGGCAGCCGTAGGTTACTTTGTTATAGTAATTCAGCGTGTGATAACGCTTGTTGTCGTCCGAGTACGGAAACTTCTCCAGCATCTTACCCTCCACTACGCAAAAACCGGGATTCCCAAGGGACTAGTCCCTTGGGCAGGGGTTTGGGGGCAGCGCCCCCAACAGGGGTGTGGGGACGGAGTCCCCACAAAAGAGCTCGACTAATCAGAGTGTCTACTTGACACTCCAAAGCCACCCAAAAAGGGGCGAAGCCCCATCAAAAAAGGGGTTTGGGGCGTAGCCCCAACAGGAGTACGAGGACGGAGTCCTCGGAGGGGAACGCAGTTCCCCGCAAGGGGGCGTGGGGGCGGAGCCCCCACAAAAGGGGGGGGGTGGGGGCATCGCCCCCGCAAAGCGGCGTGAGAGCAAAGCCCCCGCAGCAACCTTATCCCCCGCCATCAGCCAAATCCATAGAAGTAATAACCGTTTTCATAACGTCCAGAGCGCTCTCGCCCTTGGAAACGCTCACCAGCATACGCGCCTTACCGACAGTCTCAAGGCGCATTTTCTTGCCGACCGCCTTAGTTACCGCCGAGAGCTTTGCCATGTCGAACTTACTTACATAGAACACTAGGTCGTCGCCTATCTGCGAGATCTCCGAGATCCCCGAAGCGGCGGCCATATTGCGAAGACGCGCAACGTCAATAAGCCCGAGCACCGATTCCGGCGGCTCGCCGTAACGGTCGATAAGCTCGTCGGTGATGTCCTCGGCGTCGTCGGAACTTACGATCCGCGCGATCTTGCGGTAGCAATCCACGCGCTGCGCCTGATTGGAGATATAGTCCTCGGGAATAAACGCGTTTATCCTGATATCCACGAGGCATTCCTCTTTGTGAACGTTCTTCTCGCCGCGTTCCTCACGCACAGCCTCGTCCAGCAGCTGCAAATACATATCATACCCGACGTTTGCAAGGTGCCCGCTCTGCGAAGCGCCGAGAATATTTCCCGCGCCGCGAATCTCAAGATCGCGAAGCGCAATGCGAAAACCGCTTCCGAACTGCGTGAATTCCCGAATAGCGTCCAGCCGCTTCTGCGAAATTTCCGAGAGGATCTTCCCCTGCTTAAAGGTAAAGTACGCATACGCGCGCTTGTTGGTGCGCCCGACGCGTCCGCGAAGCTGATGCAGCTGCGCCAGTCCCATACAGTCCGCGTCCTCGATGATAAGCGTGTTTACGTTGGGAACGTCCACACCCGTCTCGATGATGGTAGTGCAAACCAGCACGTCAAGTTCCCCGTCCAAAAGCCGCCGCCATACCTCCAGCAGCTCGTCCTCGGACATTCTGCCGTGCGCCGCCTCTATCCTCGCCTCGGGAATAAGCTCGCGCAGCTTGTCGGCGCACTTGTAAATGGAATCTATGCGGTTGTGAATATAGTACACCTGTCCGTTTCTGCGAAGCTCCTTGTGAATAGCCTGCGCAATAACGCCCCACTCGTGCTCCATAACGCAGCTCGCGACCGGCTGCCTGTCCTGCGGAGGCTCGTCGAGAACGCTCATGTCGCGGATCCCGCTCATCGCCATATTAAGCGTTCTCGGAATAGGCGTCGCCGAAAGCGAAAGTATATCCACCCCGCTGAAGCTCTCCTTGAATTTATCCTTGTGAGCAACGCCGAAGCGCTGTTCCTCGTCGATGATGACTAACCCCAATTCCTTGAACTTAACGTCGTTCTGAATTATTCTGTGAGTGCCGATGACCATGTCTATCCGCCCCGAAGCGAGACCTTTTAAGATTTCCTTTTGCTCGGAAGCGGTCTTGTAGCGCGACAGCAGCGCGATGTTTATGGGGAATCCCTCCATGCGTCCGCTCGCGGTCTGATAGTGCTGCCATGCGAGCACGGTAGTCGGAGCCAGCAGCGCGCACTGCTTCCCCGCTTCAATACACTTGAACGCCGCCCTCAGAGCCACCTCCGTCTTGCCGAAGCCCACGTCGCCGCAAAGCAGCCGCTCCATCGGCTGAGAACGCTGCATATCCGCTTTGATCTCGTCAATGCACCGCAGCTGCGAATCCGTCTCGATATACGCGAAATGCTGCTCGAAATCCTCCTGCATCGAATCGTCCTCCGGGAACGCGAAGCCCTTCGATCTCATGCGCTTTCCGTACAGCTCGATAAGCTCCGCCGCCATCTCGCGCGCCGCCGCCTTCGCCTTAGCCTTAGACCTCGTCCATTGCTCGGAATTCAGCTTGTTAAGCTTCACTGTAGAGGCGTCGCCCGTGCCGATATAGCGCGAAACCAAGTCCAATTGTGTTACTGGAACGTGCAGCACGTCCGCACCCGCGTACTTTATGCGGATATAGTCCTTGGAAACGCCGCCCGCGTCTATCTTGTGAACGCCGTCGAACACGCCTATGCCGTGCGCGTAGTGCACCACCAGATCCCCCACGGAAATATCCGTAAGCTCGCGAATTTCCTCGCCCTTTTTCTTTTTGGGAACCTTCCGCCGCGTCGCGTGAACAGCCGTGTGAGTAAACACGCACAGCCCCGCTTCCTCGTACACAAAGCCCGCCGAAAGCGTTCCGTGAGACACCGCGATCTTCCCCGGGATCACATCCTTGGGATTATCGTAATACTCCGCGTTAAATCCGTCCTCAACAAGGTCGTGCGCGAGATTTTTCGCGCCCTTTTCGGTTCCCGCGAAGATAAAGCAGCACATTTTTCTATCCAGCCGCGAGCGCAGATCGTCCTCCAGCAGCTTGTATTCACCGCCCCAAGGCGCGTTCTGAACAGCCCCGCGCGCGTTTATCGAAATACCCAGTTTAAGTCCTCCGCCGCGTAAAAACGAGTCGAAATAAACGCTCGTTTTGCTTTCCAGTATAGAATACAATTCCGATTTTGTTAGCTGAAAGCGATCCAAGCCCTTGCATAGCTTCGCCTCGTCGGTGAGAATTTTCAGATCCTCGATATGCTGCGCCGAAGCAGCCCTGAAGCTCTCTTTAACGGAGGAATTCTCGCACACGAAAACCCGCCCCGCATAGTCGAACACGGTAGCCTCGGTATCATAACACAGCGGAAAATACCTGTCCGCGTTTTTAGCAGCCGCCCCCCCGCGAATTCTCTTAACATCCGAAAGTAACCCCTCGCGCGTTTTTTCTGCGTTTTTTGAACGGAGCTTTTTTGTGAGAGCTTCGATCTTCTCGCATAGAATCTCCGCGCTCGAAAACAGCGTTTCCATAGCAGGAGAAACAGCTATTCTTTCGAGAGTCACCGTCCTGCGCTGAGTCTCCGGGTCGAACTCCGAAAGGCTGTCCACGCTGTCGCCCCAAAGCTCTATGCGGTAAGGAGCCGGGCTGCTCGGCGGGAACACGTCGACAATGCCGCCGCGCACCGAAAACTGCCCCGCGCCCTCAATCATATCCGCGCGAGAATACCCCGCCGCGATCAGCTCCGCCACCAGCTTTTCCTGGGAAATTTCGTCCGATTGCGAGAGAGTGACCGTCCGTTCTTTAAGAACATTTTCGGGAATTGTAAACTGCGCCGCCGCGGCAGCCGAGCAAACGACAGCCCTGCAGCCGCCGTTTAGCATAGCGTTCAGCGCATAGATGCGCTTGTGCTCGTATTCTCTGGAAACCGCCCGCGCGTCCGCCAGAACAAGCTCCTTTTCCGGGAACAACAGCGCCGCCTGTTCTCCGAGCAGCATATTTATGTCAAGGCAAAGCCGCCCCGCCGCCGCCTCGCTCTCCGCGACAACAAGCGTCGGGGTATCCGAATCCTCCAAAATAAGCGCCGCGATAAAATGCGCCTTGTGTATATGCGAAACGCCCGTGACCAGCGCGGGCAGGGGGTTATTTTCTTCGAGATAATTTCGCAGCTTCACAAAATCCGCGTTTTTCATTGCGGCGTTCTTAAAAAAATCCATAGCTTCCTCTAAGAATTATATTTGTTCATAGCCTCGTCGGTCTTCCCCGCGAGCATAAGCTCCAGCGCGGAAACGGCGTTGTCAAAGCATTTTAAGAGGACCTCCCCGTCCTCTTTTTTGAAGTGCCCCAGCACCCAGTCCGCGAGCTTATAGTCCGGGTGCGGCTTTGCGCCGACGCCCATTTTAATTCTCGGAAACGCGTCGCTGCCCGAAAGGTAGATGATGCTCTTTATCCCGTTGTGACCGCCGTCGCTTCCCTTTCGGCGAATACGCAGCTTCCCCGGCTCGAGCGAAATGTCGTCGAAAACTATTATGGTTTTTTCGGGTGGAATCTTGTAGAAATTCATCGCCTCCGTGACAGCCTCGCCGCTGTTGTTCATAAAGGTTGAGGGCTTCATGATAAGGCAGTGCTTCCCCGAGATCTCCGCCTCGCAGGTAAGCGACTTGAACCGCAGCTTCTTGCAGGAGAGCTTATATTTTTCACACAGCGTATCCACCGTCATAAATCCGATGTTGTGACGTGTGTTCTCGTATTGAGAGCCGGGGTTCCCCAGTCCGCAGATGATGTATTCCACCGCCCCCGCCGGCTGCGGACTTTTACTCTCCAATTGCTTGAATATATCAAATATCGACATTTTAACTTACTATCTCCAATCTATAAACAAACGCGCCAAAACCGCCCGCAAAATTTTCTGCGGACGGTTATATACTATGTTATTTTATCACATTTTTACAGCTTTGTCAAGTGATTATTTTTCGATCATATTCTCCGCGATCTCAAGAAGCTCATCGACGGACAGCGTCCCGTTGATAACATGGATATAATCGCCGCTGTCCCAGACTATCACATCCATAGCCTCCTCCGCGGATATCGCATAGCCCTTGCAGCCCTTGACCTCAACCGGAGTCACAATATAATCTTCCATGATAGGATCAACAAAGAAGCTCTTGACGCATTGCTCTATACCGATAAAAGCGCCCTGTCCTCCGAATTTATTGACGCGTTCCGTTGAATGGTAGTAGTTTTTAATAAATCTGCCTTCGTCAACGCCTTCGGGTGTGAAAGTATTATCAAGAATAAAATCCTCCGGCACGTTATCATCGTAGATTATTCTTTCAATAGTCTTCGGAGCGTTCTCCCTGTTTTCCACAAGCATTACATAATACTTGCCGATATCCGGATGCTTATTCTTGACGAACATAAAGCCGTTGTGACGATAATAGCTCGCCGCCGCTCCCGTCAGCACAGCCAGCGCAACTACCGCCGCCGCCAAAAGTATCCTGCGTTTCAGCGGCAGCCTGCGCTCGGATTTAGGCAGCCCGTCCGGATAAAGCACAGCGTTCACGATTTTGCGGTGACGGCGCTTAAAACGGTGCGCGGGCGCGTTTGCAGGAAGAGCGTATTCCTCGGCGCAAATATCTTCAAGCACGTTCTTAAGTGTCATAACATCAACCCCCATTCAGAAATTTCCGTATCGTCTTGTAAGCGTTGGAAACGCGCTTTCTGGCGGTCGGCTCGGAGACGTTCAAAGCGTTTGCGATCTCGGCGGTCGTCATCGAGTGCACGATTTTGAGAATGATCGCCTGCCGCTGAACCTCGGGCATTTTCATGATAAAGCCGCGAAGCTCGTCGGCGGAGATATTCCCCAAAGCCATATCCTCAACCGACAGCGAATCGTCCTCAACATCATCGGGCAGCTCGGCAGACCTTGCGCTTTCTTTAAGGATATCGTTTACCGCGTTTCCTGTAACAATAACAGCGTAGGACATTCTTTTGTGAACAGGCAGCGCGAAAAATCCCTCGGGGTATTTCGAAATACGCAAAAACGCTTCCGAAACGGCGTCCTCGGCTTTCTCGCGGTTGCGGGTCCGCGACAGCGCAAACGCATACAGACCGTTTTTGTGCTCCTTATAGAACTCCGCAAGCTCGTTTCTGCGCTCCTCGGTGTCGATAGCCGCAAGTGTTCCCGCTATCATTTTCACCACCTCCCGATATATTGACCTAAAACACCCCCGATTTGTGAACGTGATTTTTCCCTATTTCATTTTTTTGAGGAAATTTTCCGTGAGCACGCCGCAAAGATCCCGCAGCCGATCGCGGACAAAATAGCCGGTATCGCGAGAAGAAAGCCGTCCGAGATCCCGTTTAAGAAAACTACCGCCGCAGATATCGCCGCAAAAACCGCCGCGCCCGCAATGAGAATGCGCATTTTTCGCATTATCAACAGAGGAATACACGCGAAAATTACCGCAGGCAGCAGGAAAAACAGCGCGTTCTCAGCTATCCAGATCGAAAACGGCGCGGAATTGACCGTCCGCGAGTAGTTGTAGCGGTCAACGCAGGTCTTGACAATAAACCCCGCCGCCAGCGCCGCCGAAATTCCGAAAAAGATCTTACATTTCATAAAATTCTACCTCCTTTTGATCGAGGAGATGAGCAGCGCGATCCCTAAGATCCCGCATAAGACCGCGAGTACCGCGACGATCCCCGTGCCGTTTAAGGTCACCGCCGACGAGGCCGCAATGCTGTCGCCTTTTCCCGTAAGCTGCAAAACCGCAAGGATCAAAACCGCCAAAACCGCCGCCGCGATCATACAAACCGCCGTTACCTTTCGGAGCTTTTTCGGGGAATCTTCTCGCCGATTTTGGGGAATCTCCGAATTGTCTCCGCGCATAAGCATATCCAGACTAACCCCGAAAAAATCGGCGATCTCCGCGAGCTTATCGGCAGTTGGAACAGCCGCGCCCGTTTCCCACTTTGAGACTGCCTGCCTTGAGACGTTCAGCTTTTCGGCAAGCTCCTCCTGCGACAGACCGCTCTTTTTTCGCAGCCCGCGGAATCTCTCGGAAAACATCCTCATCACCTCTCTGTCAATTGTAGTATAACTCTGTGAAAATGTCTGCATACAACTGCTTGAATTTTGTCAACCCTCGGTTGCATCCGAAACAATTCCGCGAAGCGAGCCGCTTGGGTGCTTCGCTTCACACGCTGAACTTTTCCAAATGCAGACGCACGAATGGTGCGACACAAAAGTATCGCACCATCCTAAAAACAGCTCAAAATTCCAATTAACTGATCTCTATTCCCTATCAAACAATATCGTTAGCGTCGAACGGGTCTCCGCACTCCGGGCAGAACTTGGGAGGATTGGTGGGATCCTCAGGCTCCCAGCCGCACTTGTCGCACTTGTAAAGCGGAACGCCCGCAGGCTTGGGCTTGCCGCAGTTGGTGCAGAACTTGCCCTGATTGGACGAGCCGCACGAGCAGGTCCAGCTGTCGCCCTTTTCGGGTTTTTTAGCGCCGCAGCTTGTGCAGAAGTTTCCGGTGCTTACCTGACCGCACGAGCAGGTCCAGCTTCCCGCGGGAGCAGGAGCGGAGGGAGAATTCGACTGCGAAGCAGCCGCCCCGGAAGCCGCCGCCATATTAAACAGATTACCCGCGTTGATGCCGCCTGCCTGAGCCGCCATATTCATACCGAAGAAGCCCATAGCAGCGCCGCCCGCGTTTCCTGCAGCGGTCTTCATAGCCTCGCCCTGAGCCTCGGTGAGATGCGCCGCCGCCATACCGGGATCGCGCATAACCGCCGTTCTCTGGAGGTTTTTGATAAGATCCTGATCCTCTTTGGAGAGGGACACGGGATTCATATTGAACGAGCAGATGGTAAGACCGCGCAGCTCTCCCCATTTTTTATTGAGAATCTCGTTGAGCGCGTCGCATATCTCCATGGTGTGGGAAGGCAGAGCGCTCGGGCGTACGCCCTTATCGGAGATCTTTCCGAGAGCAGGCTGAAGCGCGGTAACCACCTCGGTCTTAAGCATGCTGTCAAGATTGGAGGACGCGTATGTATCCGCAAAGTTGCCGCAAACGTTTGTATAGAACAGCACGGGGTTTGCGATCTTGTAGGAATACTCACCGTTGCAGCGTAGCGAAACGTCAACGTCAAGACCTATGTTCTTGTCGTAAACTCTGAACAGGATAGGAGTCGTGGTACCGTATTTGTTGTCCATGACCTCCTTGGTGTTTATGTAATAAACTCTCTGATCGCCCGCAGCCTGACCGCCGAAGGTAAAGCGCTTTCCGATCTCCTTAAAGGTGTTCATTATGGAATCGCCCAGCTCGCCCGAAAAGATGCTCGGCTGAGTGGAGCTGTCGAAAACGAACTCGCCAGGCTCCGCGCAGACTTCCGCGACCTTTCCGCCGTCTACGATCAGCGCGCACTGTCCGTCGCTGACGTTGATGATAGAACCGTTGCTGATGATGTTGTCGTCGCCCTTGGTATTCGAGGATTTCCCGCCGACTCTCTTTCTGCCGCGAGCTGCTAAGACGTTCGAGCCTAAAGCGTCGCAGTAAAAATATTCTCTCCAAGAATCCTCAAGAACGCCCGTAAGTGCGCCGATACCTGCCTTGATCAAACCCATAGTGCATTTCTCCTTTACTAATAGAATAGATAAAAATCCGCTGATTATATTGTACTATATTTTGAATGATTTGTCAAGAGAATTATAACTTTTCCACCTTAAAGTAATACAGATACATTTTCTGCACAGAGTTTTCCAGGAAGTAGTAATGCTTGATATAGGGAACCAGCAGCAGAAAAAACAGCACGGTAAGCGCGATCATGGCTTTGCTGTCGGTGAGAAAGCACATAAGCAGCCCCAGCAGGAAAAACACCGCAAACGACATCGTAACGATAAGGTGAATAAGCCGCTCGTGGCTGTAAAAAGCGATCCTCTGAAGCAGCTCCGAGCGCATTTTGAGAAGTTCCTCCTCCGAATGCTCCTCCGCGAAAAACCGCTCCAAAAGCTCCAGATATCCGCGAATCTGCTTAGTCATTGTCAAATCCCTCCAAAGCGGTCTGCGCCTGCTCCCAGCGTTCCATTTCCTCTTCCTGAGCCTTGCGAAGCGCCTCTATCTCCTCCGAAAGCTCCATAGCAGCCTTATAGTCCGAAAGCCCCGAAAGCTCCGCCGCCTTTGCGTTTATAAGCTCGTCCAAACGCTCGATCTCCTTTTCCGAGCGCGCCGCCGCCGAAACCAGCTTGCGCCGCTCCGAGTCGCGAGCCTTGCGCTGCTTGTAGTCGGCGGCGTTGTCCGATTTTTTTGTTTTTTCGGGAACGCTCCGCTCCTGCTGTTCCGATTGCTTTTCGAGGTAATAGTCATAGTTCCCGAGATATCCCCGCGCCCCGTTTTGAGTGAGCTTGTAGACCCTGTCCGCCAGCTTGTTTATCAGATAACGGTCGTGCGAAATGACGAACATCGTCCCGTCGTAAGAGAGCAGCGCGTTTTCCAGCGCCTCGCGGGAGGTGATGTCAAGGTGGTTGGTAGGCTCGTCAAGCAGCAGAAAATTCGCCCCCGAAAGCATAAGCTTCAAAAGCGCGATCCTTGCGCGCTCGCCGCCCGAAAGCTCCGAGATCTTCTTGTAAACGTCGTCGCCCTTGAACAAAAACGCCGCCAAAGCAGTCCTCACAGCGGTCTCGTTCATCGAGGGATACTCGTCCCAAACCTCGTCCAGCGCGGATTTTTCGAGCGAAAGCCCCTGCTGCGCCTGGTCGAAGTACCCGACGCTCACTCTCGCGCCATATCGGAATTCCCCGCTGTCGGGCGTGTATTGCTCGGTGAGAATACGAAACAGCGAGGTCTTCCCGCATCCGTTCCCGCCGATGAGAAAAACACGCTCGCCTTTTTTAATATCGAGATCAACGCACGAAAACAGCCGCTTTTCGTCAAAGGAAAGCGCCAGCCGCCGCGCCTCGAGAACGTCGTTTCCGCAGCCCTCCGCGCACTTAAAGCTGAATTTTATCGCCTCCGGAGAATCCTCCGGCTTTTCGAGCGTCTCCGAAAGCCTGTCGATGGACTTCTGCTTGCTGGCGATGGTGACGTAGTTGTGCGCCTGATTCCAACGCTTTTGCTGCTCGATGATGCCCTCGATCCTGCCGATCTCTTTAACGGTCGCGTCATACACCTTTTGGCGGCGTTCGAGGTCTTGCTCCTTCAGTTCGAGGAACCGCGTGTAATTGCCCTTATAGCTTGACACCCGTCGGTTTTCAAGCTCTATTGTCCGCTCGGTAACTTTGTCGAGAAAATAACGGTCGTGCGAAACGACGATATACGCGCCGCGATAATCCGCGAGGAACTTCTCCAGCCACTCCACCGATTCGATATCGAGGTGGTTTGTCGGCTCGTCGAGAAGCAGCAGATCAGCGTCCGAAAGCAGCAGCTTCGCCAGCTGCAGCTTGCTTTTCTGACCGCCCGAAAGCGCCGACGCCGAAAGCGCCAGATCGCTCTCCGAAAACCCCAACCCCATAAGCGCGGCGGCGGTGCGGCTTTTGTAGGTAAGCCCGCCCTCCCGCTCGAATTTTTCCCGCAAAAACAGCTGCTGCTCGATGATATCCTCCGAGCAGTTGCCGAAATCTATTTTGTCGTTCAGTTCCTCTAAGCGCAGCTCCGTTTCTTCAAGCTCCGCGAAGATCGACAGCGCCTCGTCATAAAGCGTTTTTTGGGAACCCTCGCACGCGAACTGCTCCATAAATCCGACCTTGCAGCCGCCCGCGAAATGCACGCTGCCCGAGTCGGGGGAAAGCTCCCCCTTCAGCAGCTTCAGCAGCGTGGTCTTTCCGCAGCCGTTCACGCCGACAAACCCTATCTTCTCGCCCTCGTAAACCTCGAGTTCCACACCCGAAAACAGCGTTCTGTCCGCGAAAGAAACCGAAATATCATTCAAACCCAACAGCAGCATTTTTATTTAGGATCAGAAAGATTTATAGGTTTTTTCCGGTGAATACTTCTTGTCAACAAGATAATCGTTCTGCTCGATCTTATAGTTCTGGCAGATAAGATCCATCATCGAGTCAAAGGAGTCGCCCTTAAGCGCGAAAAGCATCGAGGTGAGATTAGCCTCTCTCCAGCCCTTAATATCGGACATCGGGAGCTTCACAACGACATAAACCGCGTCCTCGCCTTCAAAAACGGAAGCCTTTTTGTCATTGGGCAGATCAAAGATATAATCGCTCAGCTCCTCCTCAAGACCGGAGCCTTCCAAGGAAATAACTCTGTCAAACGCGTTGTCGGAATCTCTCTTTGTAGCGGTAGCCGCGTCGACAGCCTTCTGGATGAATTGCTCCTCGTTAAGACCGTCGGAGGTAAGCCCGTCGTCGTCGATAAGCCCTGCCTTAAGCATTTCCATATAGGCTGCCTCAGCCTGGAGCCTAGCGGCTTCGCGGTTAGCCTTAAGGTCGAAATCGTAGTAAACGTTCGCAAAGCTCTCGCCGTTGTTGAGACGCTTCGCGTATTCCTCCGCGTCGTCGAAAAGAGCATTGAAAGCGTCGCCGGAAAGCGAGTCGCCGTTCAAGTCCGTATACGACAGCGTGATCATTCTGTAACCCGCGTAGTTTTCGTCGATATACGCGTCTACTTCATCATCGGGAACCGCCAGGTCGCCGCCCTCGCCGAAGTAGTGCAAAAACAGCTTCTCGTTGAGCGCGTCAACGACAGCTATCTCCTTAAGCGAATCAATACCGATACCCAGTGACTCATAGTATCCGCCCATAGTTTCGTATCCGTAGATCCATTTAACATAAAAATCCTGATAATCCCAGTTTTCCTGAACACTCGCGTTGATCTCGGAAAGCTCCTCTTCGGAAAGAGAGATGTTAAACTTCTCGCACTGCCTCTGAATTCCGACAAATCTGAGGATTCCCTTTCTGGTATCGTTCTTGACCCAGTCCGCAAAGGATTTTCCGTCAACGGTTTCGGCGAAGAGATCGTATTCCTCATCGGAGTTTTCGCCCGAAGACGTTTCATCGGGATTCTCCGATTCATGCTCGTCAAGCCATGCTCTTGCCGAGTCGAAGGATTCTCTCTGGAGAGAGAGATAAACGCCGTTTCTGATCTTCATTCCGTCAACGGACATAATGTAGCCGTTGTCGGAGCAGCCGCAAAGCGAACCCGCGAGAACCAGCGCGCTCACAGCCGCCGCAATTTTCTTAAAAGTAGTTTTCATAACAACCTCCAAAATATATTTTCATTATCTTCCCAATTCGAGGAATTTTACTGAAACAAGCGTGTTTTTCTTGTCAACACGGCTGATAGTGTATTCCATGATCTTGTCGGGGTCGGTCTCCACGCCAAGATTATCGGCGACCATCGAGATCGACGGCGGCAGATATTCAACTCTGAGAACATAAACTCCGTCATTTATCGACATATCCGTAATTCTCGGAGCATAGCTAAGATTTCTGAGACTTCTCGGGCAGCTGTAAACGTGGCGTTCCGCGTCGTAGGTGAACCTCGCCTCGCCGTAGCCTACCGTCTGGTGATCCAGCGTCGAATCCCCGCCGAAAAGCGCCTTGCAGGCAACGCCCACGTCGTATTCCGGGATCAGATATTCGCCCGCGACATCGCTTCTGTAATCTGCGTAGTTCTCTTCCAAGAGAATATGCCAGATCGAGCAGTTTATCTTAACCGAGTTCGGTATCTCGCTTTCGTTCTGATACGGCGAGATATCGGTCGCGACCGCTGGAAGAATAAACCGCGTAAATTCGTTTTTCAGCGAAGTATTCTCCACCAGCGCCTTCACACCGACAACGGAAAACCGTATACAGGTGCCAAACCCGACCACAGCCATTACAACGATAAAAATCGCGAAGCCGAAGTAGAATTTCTGTTTCGCGGGAATACGCGCGACCTTAACGTCCTCCTCGGGCTGCTGACCGAGGTCTGTGATATCCGTTTCGATATCGGGAGTCTCCCCCTCCGACCCGAAAAGCTCGTTGATAATTTCCTCGTTGTGCTTTTCGCGCGGGGAATTTTTGTTTTTCTTTGACATACTTTTATCCTCTGATTTGACCTTCTCCGTTAATTAAATACTTGTAAGCGGTGATCTCGCGAAGTCCCATCGGACCGCGCGCATGGAGCTTTTGCGTGGAAATTCCTATCTCCGCGCCCAGCCCGAACTCAAAGCCATCGGTAAACCGCGTCGAAGCGTTTACATAAACCGCCGCCGCGTCCACCAGTCTCTGAAACCTCTCGGCGTTCTGAGACGAGCTTGTAACAATGCACTCGCTGTGTCCCGTGCCGAATTTGTTTATGTGTGAGATCGCCTCGTCCAAAGACTCAACGACCTTAGACGACAGCTTCAGATCGAGAAATTCCGCCGCGTAATCCTCGTCACCGGCGATCTTCTCAACCTTTAGGAAACCTGCGGTAGCCTTGTCTCCGACGATCTTGACTTTCCCCTGCCAAAGCCCGTCCAGCTTTTTGAAGAATTCCGCGGCGATCTTCTCATGCACGAGAATACTCTCGATAGCGTTGCACACCGACGGACGCTGGGTTTTTGCGTTGTTGACTATCTTCACCGCCATATCGAGGTCCGCGCTCTCGTCCACAAAAACGTGGCAGTTTCCCTCGCCCGTGTGAATGACCGGCACAGTGGCGTTTTCAATGACGTTTCTGATAAGACCTCCGCCGCCCCTCGGGATAAGCAGATCAATATACTTATCCGCCTTCATCATGGCGTTAGCGACCTCTCGGGAGGTATCCTCCACCAGTTGAATGCAGTCCGCGGGAATATCGAAGTCCGCGATAGTCCGCCGCATAAGGTCTGCGAGATATTTATTGGAATTGAACGCGTCCGAGCCGCCGCGCAAAATGACTGCGCTTCCTGCTTTAAAGCAGAGCGCCGCTGCGTCGAGAGTAACATTCGGGCGGCTCTCGTAAATGATCCCGATAACCCCCATCGGAACACGCTTTTGCGTTACCGTAAGACCGTTTGGCAGCGTTTTTTGAGAAATGATCTCCCCTATCGGGTCGGGAAGTCCGCATACCTGCATAACTCCCTCCGTCATTCCCGCAATGCGCTTTTCGTCCAGCGTCAGCCTGTCGATCAGCGCCTCGGACATCCCATTTTTGCGGGCGTTCTCAACGTCGAGCCTGTTCGCCTCGATAAGACCCGCGGGGTTTTCGTTCAGGCGCCTCGCGACCTCGCCCATAGCAGCGCTTTTGGCAACATCGTCGCACCCCGCCAGAAACGGCGCCGCCGCCTTGGCGTTCGCGCCCAATTGCTCTATATATCCCATAAAAATCTCCAATTAATCCTTGATAGCCTTGAAATAAGTGCCGCGTGCGTTGTCGGACTCAAAAAGCTCATAAAGCAGCTTAGGATCCTTGTTTCCGATGATGACCGTGTCGATGCCCGCTTCGGTAGCGATCTTGGCGGCCTCGATCTTGGTAAGCATACCGCCCGAGCCGAGCGAGCTTCCCGCGCCCTTTGCAAGCGCGATTATATCGGAGTTAATGCAGTCCACCTCGGCAATCAGCTTAGAGTCCTTGTCGGAGGGATCCCCGTCGTACAGTCCGTCCACGTCGGTAAGCATGACCAGCAGATCCGCGTCGCACAGCGTCGCCACTATAGCCGAAAGCGTGTCGTTCTCGTCGAAATCCAGTTGTTTTATAGAAACCACGTCGTTCGCGTTAATAATGGGAATGACCGACAGCTCGAACAGCTTGTTGAAGGTGTTGATAACATTGGTTCTCCGCTCGGAATTGCTGATAACGTCGCGTGTCAGCAGCAATTGAGCCACCTTGTGATTGTATTGCTCGAAGCATTCGCTGTAAAACTTCATAAGCTCGCTCTGCCCGATAGCGGCGCAAGCCTGCTTGGAGGGCATATCGCGGGGCTTCTCGACGAAGCCGCCCTTGGCCGCGCCCACAGCCTGAGCGCCCGAGGTAACAAAAACGATCTCCTTGCCGGAGTTTTTAAGGTCGGCAAGCACCTCAACAAGCGCGCGGCTCTTGCGGATATTGAGGCTTCCCGTCTCGGGGTAAGCCAGCGAGCTGCTGCCCACTTTGATGACAACGCGCTTTTTGTCTGCGAAACATGGCATAAAATTCCACCCTAACAATAAAATATATCACACCTTATTATTATAACAAATAACTCTCAAAATTTCAACACCAAAAGGAAAAATATCACATATTTTTTATCAAGCGGTCATTTTTTTAAAATCATATTCATAAAATTTATGAAAAATAGATAAAACCCCTCTTGATTTTTGTGAGGAATTATGCTATACTTAAAAAGGAAAAAATAACAGGGGTAGGTTAAATGGATAATATCTGTGAACAGAACGTTCAGAAGATGCGAACAAAAGGAGATAAAGCAAAGGTTGCCGCGATACTGATAGGCTTCGCGCTGTTGTCGTCGGCGATCGTTTATTTTTCGCTGATAACCGGACTTTGGTTCTTTATATTGGGCGCGGTAGGAATAATGGCGCTGGCGTTGAGGCTCGCGGGAAACGTAGAGATAGAGTACGAGTACATCATCACAAACAACGAAATGGACATCGACAAGATCATCGGCAGGCGCAAGCGCAGACGAATGATAACGGTAGATCTTTCAAAATCGACGGAGTTCTCGGGATACCCGCCCCAGGACGAAGCCAAGCGCGACGTAACGGTCTACGCGAGCAGCGGCTTGGCGCAGGACGCGCATTATCTGCTGACCGAGCACAGCGACTATGGTACGGTAATGGTAATATTTAATCCAAACGAAAAAATAAGGGAGGCAATGACGCAGGAGTTTCCGAAGACCCTGCGTTCAAAGATGAAGCACGATGGCAAGTAATATGTTTATCCGCACAGGAACGGCGATAGTAGAGATCGCCAGGATCAAAAAATGCTGTAAAAACAAGAAATTTCTCTCCGATTACTTTTCGCCCGACGAGATACGTTTTCTTGTATCGCATAAGCTGTCTCCGGCGCTTATCGCCGAGAACTACTGCGTAAAGATAGCGCTTGCAAAGGCGATAGGCACGGGAATGCGCGTTATCAAAGCAAAAGACATCACGGTATTGCGCGACAGGCTGGGCGCGCCGTTTATCATCACCGACGGCATGGCTAAGATGATGGAACAGCGCGAGGGCTTTGTATTCAACGTGTCCGTATCTCATTGCAGGGAATACGCGGTCGCGAACGTAATAGTCAATAAGTAAGTTTTGCCTCGGCGAAAAAATTTGCCGAGGCGATTTTTTGTTGGGAATAAGTGGGAATCTTTGAGAACGGTGGTGACGCTTGTGAAAAGGCTGGTAGTGGGAATAGCCGCGCACGTTGACGCGGGCAAGACAACGCTGTCCGAGGCGCTGCTGTATCAGTCGGGAGCGATCCGCAAAGCAGGGCGCGTAGACAACGGCGACGCGTTTCTGGATAACGACCCGATAGAACGCCGCCGCGGAATAACCATATTCTCAAAACAGGCGATCCTGAAAACCGAAGCCGCCGAGCTTACCCTGCTGGACACCCCCGGGCACGTCGATTTTTCCGCCGAGACCGAGCGCGCGCTGAGTGTTCTCGACTGCGCGATACTTGTGATCAGCGGCACCGACGGCGTCCAATCCCACACCCAAACGCTCTGGGAGCTGCTTTCGAGGTTTAAAGTACCCGTGTTCGTTTTCGTAAATAAGATGGACATTTCCCACAAATCGAAAGAAACGCTGCTAAGCGGGCTTAGTAAGCTGAATAAATGCTTCGTCGAGTTCGACGGGAATTTCCGCGAAAAAAACGCCGAATACGACGAGGAGTGCATGAACAGCCTGCTCGAAAGCGGCGAAGTCCCCTCCGAGCTTATCGTGAAGGCGGTCGCCGCACGGAGAATATTCCCCGTGGTGTTCGGCTCGGCGATGAAAATGAATAACACCGAGCGTCTGCTTTCGCTTCTCGGGGAATATGCGTCGCCAAAAGCCCGATACAGCGGCTTTGCGGCACTGGTGCATAAGATCACGACCGATGAGAACGGCGCGCGCCTCACCCACCTGAAGATAACCGGCGGGATCCTCAAAAACCGTGCCGTTATCGACAATTCCGAGGAGAAAGTAACCCAGATACGGATTTACAACGGCGCGAAATTCACCCCCGCCGAGCAAGCGGAAGCGGGACAGCTGTGCGCCGTAACGGGGTTATCCAACACCTTCGCCGGACAAGCTCTCGGCGAGCAAAAGCCGCCCCCCGCGCCGCTCGTGGAGTCGTTTTTGAGCTATAAGGTGAATTTCCCCGACGGCACCGACATCCCGCGGCTTTTCGGTCAGTTAAAGCGACTCGAGGAAGAAGACCCCCAGCTTAAGTTCTCGTGGTCGGAGCTGCTGCGCGAAATACACGTTTCGGTAATGGGCGAGGTACAGCTCGAAGTGCTGGAAAACGTGATAACCGAGCGCCTCGGATTGCCCGTGACGTTCGGCGAGGGAAGCATATCCTACCGCGAGACCATCTCCGAAAAGGCTCTCGGAATAGGACATTACGAGCCGCTTCGGCATTACGCGGAGGTGCATTTGCTGTTGGAACCCCTGCCGCCCGGAAGCGGAGTTGTGTTCTCAAGAGACTGCAACGATCTGGAAGAAAACTGGCAGCGCCTGATAATCTCCAACCTGCGCGAACGTCGGCATTTGGGAGTTCTCACCGGCTCGCCGATAACCGATATCAAGATCACGCTCAAAGCGGGACGCGCGCATTTAAAGCACACCGAGGGCGGCGATTTCCGCCAGGCAGCCTGGAGAGCCGTTCGGCAGGGACTCGCAAGCGCGGAATCGGTATTGCTGGAGCCGTTTTACCGCTTCAGATTGGAAGTTCCCATAAACTCTGTCGGAAAAGCGATGACCGATCTTCAGCAGATGGGCGCGCAGTTCGCGCAGCAAAGCGGAGACGCCGAGCTGTCCGTGCTGGAGGGAGTCTGCCCCGTTTCGGAAATGCGCGGCTACTTTCGCGAGGTGATAAGCTACACCCACGGCGCGGGAACGCTAAGCTGCTTCCCGCACGGCTACTTCCCCTGCCATAACGCGCAAAAGGTGATCGAAGATATCGGCTACAATTTCGAGAACGACGTAGAAAACACCGCCGACAGCGTATTCTGCTCGCACGGCGCGGGTTATCTGGTCAAGTGGAACGAGGTCCCCGAAAAAGCGCACATAAAGCCCACCCTCGGCGAAAAGAACCCCGAGCCGATAACCCAAACCGAGATCAATTCCTACAAACAGCGAATCGCCACCGATAAAGAGCTGATGGAGATCTTCGAGCGCACCTACGGCAAAATAAAACGCCCCGATCACAACGAACGCACCGCCATGCGCCGCGACAAACAGTTTGAAAAGCCCGCGCGACTCCCCCCGCCCAAAAAGGGACCCGAGTTTTTGCTGGTCGACGGGTATAATATAATTTTTTCGTGGGAGGAATTAGCCGAGCTTGCACGGCAAAACCTCGACTCCGCCCGCACGCGGCTGATAAATATAATGTGCAATTATCAGGGCTTCAAGCAGAATAATCTGATCCTCGTATTCGACGCGTACAAGGTAAAAAGCGACCGCGAGGTAGAAAAATACGGGAACGTCTCAGTAGTCTACACCAAAGAAGCCGAGACCGCCGATATGTTTATTGAAAAGACCGCGCAGAAGCTGAGCGCCGAAAACCGCGTCCGCGTAGCCACCTCCGACGGCACCGAGCAGCTGATAATCCTCGGTTCCGGAGCGATCCGCGTGTCGGCGAGGGAATTTCGTATGGAAGTCGACGAGGTAGAGCGTTCCATCAGAGAAATTATCGACAAACTTCATTAACGGAGAGATCTATGAATATCGAACCCATCGGTTATATTGAGAATGACTTCAAAGAAAAATTCGGAGTCCCCCGTCAAGGCGGACTGGTCGAGCTGCCGTCAAAGATAGTGCTGCTCGAGAAGTTTTCCGACGAGAACGCGCTCCGCGGCTTGGAGGAATTCACGCACGTCTGGCTCATCTGGGGATTTTCCGAGGTAACCCCCGGCGAATTCTCCCCCACCGTCCGCCCTCCGCGGCTGGGCGGGAATGTACGAAAAGGCGTATTCGCGACGCGCTCGCCGTTTCGCCCGAACCCCCTGGGACTTACCGCCGTGCGCCTGGAAAAGATCGAACGCGGCACGATTACGGTAATCGGCGCGGATCTGATGAACGGCACCCCGATCTACGACATCAAGCCGTATCTTCCATACGTTGACAGCATTCCAAGCGCCTCAAACGGCTGGTCGCTTGCAACCTCGGAGAGCATTCTCAAGGTAACGTTCCCCGAGGAGCTGCTGTCCAGGCTCCCCGAGAATAAACGCCGCGGGCTGATAGAAACACTCGCGCAAGACCCGCGCCCGCAGTATCAGAACTCCCCTGAGCGCGTTTATACAATGTCCTTCGGGGGATTTCAGGTGAGCTTCACGGTCAACGGAGACACCCTCACAGTCACCAATGTAGAATAAAAAAAGCGGCGCCTTAACAGCACCGAAAATTTTATATAGGATGTTATAGGCTGCCGAGAAGCCCCCAGATGCTAGGAACCGGTGCTGCGGCTAGGCTTTGTGCCTGCCGCAGTACCGGTGACAACGCAGATGGGGGCTTATCGACAGCCTATTATTTATTCTCCCGCGTGAATCTTGTCATAGTTCACCAATTCATTGATAAGCTCGGGAACCTTAGTGGGAGCGTCCTCGTCGGAGAACTGGCAGGTACCTACCGCCATGTGACCGCCGCCGCCGTATTTCAGCATCGTAGAGCCGACGTTAACGTGCGAGGTGCGGTTGAGAATGGAGTAGCCGACCGCACACGAGCAACCCTTGCCGCCCTTTCCGTCAACGATCCAGCAGGAAATATTCTGCTCAGGGTACAGCGAGTAGATAAGGAATCTGTTTCCGGTGTATATAGTCTCAACGCCGCGCAGATCGGTGATGATAACGTCGCCCTCAACGCGCGTGTGCTTGTGGACCATTTCCTTGAAAAGCTCGGTCTGCTCGTTGTAAAGCTCGATGCGCTCCTGAATATCGGGCATCGCGAGGATCTCATCGGTGCTCATGTAAGCGCAGCAGCGCAGCAGCTTTTCCATAAGCTGATAGTTGCTGATGGTGAAGTTTCTGAAACGCCCCAAGCCGGTGCGCGGATCCATCAGAAATCCAACGAGGATCCACCCCTGGGGGTTGAGGATCTCTTCGCGGGTAAGATTACCGCTGTCCACCTTGTCAACGGCAACCATCAGATCGTCAAAATTCGGGAAACGCTCCTTGCCGCCGTAATATTCGTAAATAATTCTCGCGCAGCTGGGGGTAATGCGGCTTTCGCCTCTGTACTTACCCTTATAGCGGTTGCGTTCCTCCTCACTGGAGTGGTGGTCAAACCAAAGCCCGCAGCCCTCAACAAACGGAACGTTTGCCAGACAGTCGTTTTCGGTAACGGGAACCAGCCCATCCTGAAGATCCTTCGGGTGAGCAAAAGTCCAGGTATCGACCACGCCCGCGCACAGCAAAAGCGCGCCGCAAGCCAGACCGTCGAAATCCGAACGAGTTATCAATCGCATAGCCATCGGAAACACCTCTCAAATGATAAAAAATAATAACCTTATTAGTTATAATTATAACATACCGATATCCAAAAATCAACCCTTTTTCAAAAAAATTATTTTTTACTGAGAATAGCAAGCCTGAGCCTTGTTTTTTTGGGGAACTTCAGCTTCTTCTCGGCGGAATTGAACAGCGCCACCAGCAGTCCCGCAAGCCGAGCGCAGTCAAGCTCATCGGAGATATCCTCGCCGAACGCCGCGGCTTCGAGAAGGTCCTTGTATTCCGAGATACCGCAGCCGAAGGTCTTTTCGGCTCTCTCGTAGAATTTATCGGGAAGCTCTCCCCTGCCCGGCGACAGCCCGCAAACCTTAAGCACCGCGATGATCTTGTCGAGGATAGCCGCCGCGTCGTTCACCTTGTAGTACCGCTTAAGCGACTTCTGAACGCTCGCGAGGAATTTCTTATACCGCTGCATTACCGCAACCGCAAGCGAAAATATCAGAATAATCACGAGAATTATCAGGATATACGGCAGAACATTCACCCTCTGCCCGTCTTCGGGAACGTCAGCTCCGTGCTGATCCGAGTCGCCGCTCATATCCCCCGAGCTATGATCGGGTCTTGAGGAACTCTCGCTGCTCTCCGAAGAATCGCTCCGCGGATGTGAGGATGTGGACGAGCTATTCGAGGAATTATCGGGTCCCTCCCCGTCACCGAGGTTTTGCGAGGAACTCGTCGGATCGAAAGTCACCCACCCCAGACCGCTCAGATAAACCTCGCACCACGCGTGGAGATTTTTCGAGCGCAGCACCGTCGGAACTCCGCCGTTGTTCGGAGCAACAAAGCCCGTGCAGTATCTCGCAGGGATCCCAAGCTCTCTGAGAAGCAGCGTCATCGAGGTAGCGTAAAGCGCGCAGTGCCCGCTCTTTGTTCGGTTGAGGAAGCTGTCGATGACGTCATTCGGGTCGTTTTCGGTATCCAGCGAGTAGGTATAGTTCTCGTAAAGATAGTTCGCGATCAGCCTCGCGGCCTGATACTTACTCTCGATATCGCCCGACTCAAGCGCAGACCTTGCGCTTTCTCCCAATCCGTCGGTTTCGAGGTATCTTTCCAGCATTTTTTTCATATCATTGGGAACTCCGAGATAGGTATCGTAAACATATTTTTCGTATGAATCGTAAGCTCCCGACACGCCGAAGAAAACGTCCGCCGCCTCCGCAACGTCCCAATCCTCGGTGATCTTAACGGCGTTCTGCAGGTCTCTGAGGACCTCCGGCGAATCGTCCTCCCTGCCCGTATAACCGGGGATCAGCGCGGTGCAGTGAAGAACGTTCATTCTCCCGTATGACTTATCCACCCTCGCCACAAAATCCCCGTAGATATTGAACATATCGCTGTCATAGTAACCAAAATCCTCGGTATACGCGGGCAAAAACGCGACGCTCGATTCGCACAGATAGTCAACGGTAACATACGCCGAGCTGACGACCTTCCGCTCATCCTCATAGTGAGTGTCCTGAAGTCCTTGAAGAATACGCAGCTCGACAGGTCGGTAATAATCCGCAAGCCCGTTTTTCTTCCATTCCTTAGGCTCGGAGTTTACGGGCGAAGTCCAAGAATTCCCCTTAAAATCTATACCGATATCTCCGCGCAGATAAACCGGAGCCGAGCCGGGGTTTGTAACTCTCAGAATTTCCTGATTGCCTCTTCCGGGGGATGTAATGCCAAGCCCCGACGTTGGCTTTGTGATGCCGGTCGTGGGTTTCGCGAAGTATTCGGAAACAGGCCCGCTGTCAAACGGAGACTTGGATTTTTCACCGATGCTTGTTAAAAATACGTAGATCTTAGTATAGTCGATGCCTTTGGAGTTTGAGAACACGATGCTCGAGACCACGCCCAGCAGCGCGAATACCGCCGCCGCGTAAAGCGCCACCGAAAAGTATTTCGAGTAATACACCGAGCTCATCTTCGTGCGCTTTCCGTAGGAATTCCTGCCCAGAGCCTTGAGATAATCGCGCTCGGTTTTCGCGGCGGCGACGCGGTAAGACGCGCCCACGCCCGTTTTCAGAGCAAGCCCGTCCCTGTGAGTCAGCGTCATAGCGAACGCGCCCATATAAAGCGCCACCGCTGGGATAAGCCACCAACTAAAGGAGAACTTCTCCGAGATCAGCACAGGCGACCAAAGAACTATCCACACGATAAACGACGGTATAATGCGCGGCTGCGTAAACATACACGCCGCCGTCAGCATCGAAAACAGCATTATCAGCAGCGTAATTCCCAGCATCACGCCGCCGCAAAACTCGCTGTTTTCCGCCACAAGAAACGCGGTATCATGCTCCACCAAAAACCTGCTCCCGATAAACCGCCCGTCGATCAGAAGCCACAAAGCGTCGGTGAAGTAGGAAAACCGTTCGTAGAATTCCTCACGGTTCAAAAATATGAGAACAGCCGCAAATCCGAGAATAGCGGGGATAGCAAATCGCTTTCTGACGAATATGAATATCAGCGAAAAGACCGCGGAAAAGGCGACGCAAAACGCCGCCGCAAGCAAATAGTTCACGGGAAACTGATATTCCGAAAGCAAAAACATCGTAGCGCAAACCGCGATCCCGCAGCACAAAAGCACCCTCTGCGCGGTAAGCTCCGCCGCCTTGGGCTTTTTCGAGTAATAACGGTCATAAACCAACACTACGTCCGAGATTTTTTTAGTAACCATGCCGCTCCAAAAATAGTAAGAATAAATTAGTTGAAAATGTGAATTCCGTGTTTTTTGAGGGAATCGTTAACATACGCATAGCGCATATTCTCCCATTGCTCATAGTCCTTAAAGCCGTCAAGCCTTACGCCGCCCTTGACCTGCAAAACGATGACGGTATGCAAAAGCGCCGAGTCGTTCCAGATAAAGTTCAGACTGTTGTGGATCGCCTTCAGATCGGCAAGCTCCGCCTTCTTCACACCTTTCGGGCAGATCGCGCGTTCAAGCGGCGTTCCGTCCTCGGCGGGCGTATCCGCGGATACCCTCTCAACGCAGTCCTCAAGAGCGTTAGCGGCGGTCTTCTCCACCCCGAACAGCGTGCAGAACTCGTCGTAATTGATAGCGAGTATCCCCTCCAGACAAGCCTTCGTAATAGCGACCGCCTCCCTCGCGAAGTGCGCGGGATCATCCTCCGAAGCCAGCAGCCTGCTGTGCTTGAACGCGTGCAGATACGCCGATTGCGGTATCGCCTCCGCCATCTGATTCAGCTTGTCGAGAATTTTCTCATCCGAAAAATCGAACGCGTCATGCACAAATCCGCCGTGCTCCGCCGCGAATTCCGACGGCAGACGGTTGAAATAATCAATAGCCTCGCCGAATAAACGCGTAAGGTTCATCAAATCGTTGGTATAGTAGTCGTTAAGCCTCTTGTAAAGCTCGTTGTAAAAATCGAGAAGCGTCTGCCCCGTAAGCCTGAAGCGTCTGCTGTCGGCATATTTTTTTAGCTGCTCGATATACGCCTCATTGGTCTTCGCCCCGAACAGCCCGAACGTACCCTTAAGACGGCGGTATTCCGCCTGAAGCAGCTTCTCCTCGTGCGACATAAGCGTGTCGATGCCGTCCAGCTCCGTTTCGGTGTGAACGATAGCCGCCTTCAGATCGGACAAACACTTTCTCACGATCTCCGTCGCGTAATACGGACCCTTTTCAAGATCGGAGCGTGCCTGCTCGCAGATATTGTAAATGTGCTGGAACGCCTCATCCGGGTAGATCTTAGCGCCCTCCTTGCAAAGCTCCGCGATAGTCTCCAGCCGCTCGTTGACATAGTTTTTGGAAGCCTCCGAGCCGTTTTTGAGGGACTTCATCGAAAACAGCGGGTTGCGCGTCTCGTCAAATTCCATTCTGGGAACGTCTCCCGCCTTCATAGCCAGCAGCATCGAGTCGGGAGTCACCTTGCTTCCGATAATTCCAAGCTCCATCTCCCCCGCGGAATTGTTGATAAGCATTCCGTTGATGTTCACAAGCAGCTTAAGCGTAATGTAGCTTACGATCTTCCCAACCGGAACCTCGTCGATCGCCGCTCCGCTTCCGATATACCTGAAATAGTGCTTCTCGCTGTTCCCCAGCATATTGTATGAAAGCAGCCTCTCCGCGTCGTCGTCCTGCCTGAAAAGAACGGCACAGCCCGACATGATCTTAAGCGCGGTGTTCTCCAGCGTAAGCTCGTAGGTAGTGTCGGCGGAGTTTATTGTGCAGGACTGAAACGGCGGCTTGTCGCTGGTAATTTTGTAAGAATCGTTAAAGCTCTGAGCATATTCTTTTTTCTGGAATTGAAACTTGTCCAATTCCGACTTCGTGACAACCGTATTCGCATAGAATATCGCAAGATCTCTGCCGTCCAGCCCCTGCAAAAGCGCGGTGTCTCCCGCGAGCATATACGCGTTCACGGAAACCGCATATTCCGCGGAATTGAAAACCTCTCGCGCGATATACGCAAGGTCGATGAACATACCCCCGAAAAACGCGTCGCCGAGGTTCCCCGCAAAAACGATCTCCAGCGGGGATTTTTCCGAATCAAAGCCGCGTGCGGCGTCCTCAAAAGTCTTTTTGATCCTGTCGAAGCAGTGGAACAGCGCCACGCGCGCACACTGCCGCTTGGTAAGCCCGTATGCGGGCTTGTTGGGAGTATAGTTGCGAAGTCCCTCGTCAAACCAGTCCTTAGCATACGGAGAAAGCGTCGCGGGGTCGTTAAGATACGGGTAAATAGCCTCGTCGGGGTCTATATCCAGCCGCTCGTCGGCTTCCAAAACCGAGCCTTCGCATTCGGCTTCATCCAGCAGCTCCTTAAGACCGATACCCAAAAAACGCAGCTTCGATTTATCAAGGTTATAACGGTTTTGAGCAATGTCCTTGCATTTGACCAGACAATCCGCGCCGTTCGCACCGATCCCGATAATGAACAGTCTGCGGCTGCCGAAGGCGGCTTTTTTCCCGTCATACAGCTTCATAATACGCTTGGGAGAGAACCAACCAACTCTCTGGGCAATATCCACAAAAGCACTCCTTTCGGAATAAATCATACTAATCCATTTTAGTAATATTATACAACTTTTTCGCACATTTGTCAAGGGTTTTTTGTGAAAATCATTACTCTATCAAGGGGAAAAACACAACGCAGTTGACAACAGCGCGATAATATGTTATACTAATAATAGTGTATTATTTTCAGAACGGAGGTGTGGTTATGAAAGCAAGGCATTGGATAGCGGTATGCGCGCTTTTGGCGGTGGTGATTTTTGTCGGCTGCGACGCCGGAAACACGAACAGCACCTCCACCGTCGGGACCTCTGGTCTGCCGATAGACGATCCCGATGAAAGCTCCGACGCGCCGTTTGACATAACCACAGGCACCCCCATGCCCGACACCCCGTATCTTGATTATCTGGGAGCGTTGGATCTGGAGAGCTCCGAAGCAGCCGAGCTGTATCTGAAAAATTACGCGGACGGCGTTTCGGGTAAAATCATCTCCTGCGAATTCGTCACCTCCAAGAATCTCGCCTCGCGGCTGTCCGAAAGGATCTCCGCGGATCTCTCCCCCGACCTCTGCGACCGCTCGGACAACAGCTACCCCTATCTGGTCTCCAAAAACCTTTACGAAAACCTTACGACGTATATAGATATAGCCTCCCCCCAGTGGGCGGAGTATTACGATTATATAATAAGCCGCGAAACAGCCGGCGCGCGGTATTTTTACCCCACGAAGGTAACCGTCTCGCCCGAGGTGTTGATTTACAACAGCACCCGTTTCAAGCAGCTCGGACTCGAAGACCCCGCCGAGCTGTGGAAAAACGGCGCCTGGACTCGCGCGAAAATGTCGCAGATGTTAGTCGCCGCGCCGAAGATAGGCGGAGCGAACGTTCTCGAAAACTTCCTCGCCTCCTCGGGAATATCGCTGGTAAGCGCGGACGTAAACGGCTTCGCGGTTCGGCTTAACGACGATAATTTCAAAAAGAACGCGCTTTTTGTAAATGAGAACTACACCCCCGTCTCCGACACGGGCGCCGCGGCAATTTTAAGCGGCGAATGTGCGTTTCTTTCGGTGAACGACGTAACGCTCGCTCAGATACGCCGCGAATACTCTGCCGAGGAGCTTCGTATAGTGCCGTTTCCTGTTGACGAGGAAGCCGAGGGAATCGTGTACAATACATTATCCGAGGGCTTTCTCGTACCCAAGCGCGCCAAGAACATAAAAGGCGCGGCGTGCTTTATAAACTGCTCGCGAATAGCCGCCGAAAACAGCGAACAAACTGCCTCGCAGACCGATCTTCTGCCCGCCGATATAGAGATGCTCAAAGCCCTTCGTTCCAACGCCGATCTGTCGGCGGTGTCGATCGGAAGCTATTGTTTGGACAACGCCTCAAACGCGTCCATACAGGAGCTAATCGGCGAAATCTATACCAGCCCGACGCTTTCGGAGGATTGGGAACAGCTCGCCCATGATTACGGTCCCCCGCTGGTAAGAGCGATAACCGAGATCAACGAAAATCTAGATTGACCCCCGCCAAGAGGTAAAAGCATGAACAAGAAAACGATCCTACTTCACCGTATACTGTTTTTCGCAAGCATACTCATACTTGCGGCAAGCCTCGTTTTCTTTCTGATAAAATGGAACACCCTCCCCGAAAAGATAGGGATACATTTCGCTGAAGACGGACAGTTTGACGTGACAGGCGCAAAATATTACGGCTTCTATCCTCATCTTATTGGAGGAATATTCATAGCGATAACCGCAGCCGCCGGTTTTCTCACAAACAAGATAAAATTAGGACTGAGGCTCACCGAAAAAGGCGAACAGCTATTCAAAACGGAATTCCGCCTCACCATCGACAGCCTCAATGTTCTGCTGAGCCTGTTTTTCGCGAACTGGTCGCGCTGCGTGTCATTGCAGATCCCGCTCGAACTTACCACCGTGCAGATCCTGATATACATAATGCTTGCGGTGATAGCCGCAGGCAGTATTTTGGGAATAATCACCTGCCAAAAGTATAAAGAAAAAAAGTAAACACTTCCCCGAAAGGCGGCTCGCTTTTCGGGGAATATTTATTATTCAACTATAACGTCGTAACGCTTCAGCCAGCTGTCGATCTGTAAGAAATACGCAAATATCTGCGGGACCGTCATCAGCTGCCCATACCAGTTTTTGGTGAACGTCGCCCCGTCGGTATCCAGCATTTCGCGGAGGCGGTCGGCGTTGACGATCTCGGTCAGCCTGCAATTATCGGAATCCAGAAGCCCCTTCAGCCTGTCGCTCAAAAGCCGCAGATAGTTAGGGTTGTGGGTCTTGGGATACGGGCTTTTCTTGCGCCAGAGAACGTCCTTTGGAAGCACACCCTCCATCGCATAGCGCACGATCCCCTTTTCGCGGTCGTTGTAGTCTCTGAATTTCTGAGGAATATTATACGCGTATTCCACAAGCCGATAATCGCAAAACGGAACGCGCACCTCCAGTCCGTGTGCCATTGACATACGGTCCTTGCGGTCGAGCAGCGTTGCCATAAAATATTTAAGGTTTAGAATAAACATCTCTCGCGAACGCCTCTGCGAAGCGTCCTCGCCGTCGAGATAGGAAACGTCGCTAAGACATTTTTCGTAGATATCGCGAACAAACCCCTCCGCCTCATCGGGCGACATCGGATCTCTCATCAGAGCTCCGCGTTCGGGAACGCTCACCGCCCACGGGAATCCGTTGTAATACATCACCTCGGGTCTGTGATACCACGGATAACCTCCAAAGATTTCATCCGCGCATTCGCCCGAGACCGCCACGGAAAAATGCTTCTTTATCTCCTTGCTAAACAGGAACAGCGAGCTGTCCACATCCGCCATTCCCGGCAGATCGCGCGCGTAGGTCGAGTCGATAAGCGCGTCCGCAAGCTGCGGAGTGTCAAGCTCGACGTTAATGTGCTCTGAGCCGATGAACTCCGCCATCTTCACGATATACGGAGCGTCCTCGTCGGGCTGGAACGCCGAAGCACGGAAGTTCTTGCGGTTGTCAACATAGTCCACCGAAAACGTGTGCAGCTTCTCGCCGCGCTTCTCGAACTCCTTTGCGGCGATCGCCGAGATGACCGAGCTGTCCAGTCCCCCCGAAAGGAACGTGCAGATCCCCACATCGCTCACAAGCTGGCGTTTTACCGCGTCGAAGATAAGCTCGCGGACGTGCGCCGCCGATGTCTCAAAGTCCTCGTTATGTGGAATCGCCGTCAATCTCCAGTATTCGCTGATACGCAAGCCCTTCTCGTCAAAGCTCGCGCAGTGCGCCGCGGGAATATCCTTGATATCGCGGAACACTCCGTCCCCGACGGTACGCGCAGGACCGACAAGCATTATCTGCGCCGCGCCCTCTCGCGTGAGAACAGGCTTGATTTCGGGGTGCTTCAAAAGCGCCTTTATCTCGCTCGCGAAAACTATCCCCCCGTCGGTCATCGCGTAAAACAGCGGCTTTACGCCGATCCTGTCGCGTGCCAGAAACAGCTTTTTCAAGCGGGAATCCCACACCGCAAACGCGAATATCCCGTTGAACATCTCCACGCACTTTTCGCCGTACTCCGCAAAGCACTTAAGCACCACCTCGGTATCCGAGTGCCCCGCGAACTTGTAGCCCTTTTTGATGAGATCTCCGCGCAGCTCGTCGGTGTTGTAAAGCTCGCCGTTGTATATCAGCGTCAGATTCTCGTGGAACATCGGCTGCTTGCCGTTTTCGGGGTCGATAACGATAAGCCTGCGGTGCGCAAAGCCCGCGTTCCTGTCCGAGAAAAAGCCCTCCGCGTCGGGACCTCTCGGAGTGAGACACCTCGCCATTTCACGAAGAACCTGTTCATTTATTTCATGTTTAAAATTAATTTCGCCCGCAATTCCGCACATAAAAATCGCTCCTTTCGGAGTATTATATGCAGTATCGCGAAATATGCAACAACTCCTCAAAAACGTTGACCCCGAAGCGCAAAGCTTCGGGGCTCGTTTTATTATAATCAAGTTTTCCACGGACGCTTATTCTCCGTCCAACCCTTCTCTTTCCAGTAGCTGACGTCTCTTTCGTTCCAGCCGTTTTTCTGCATCATCCGCATGATATTGAACATTCCCTTTGTTTTTAACCCGGGAACGACCCTCCCGTTTTTCCGAACGATCTTATTCGCAATAGCGGTTATCTTCTTTTCAATTGCGGCTTTCTTTTTCGCGTCAACGCTGTCCCAATCGGTCGCAGCAATTCCGAGACCGTATTGATAAATTCCCGCGACTCCCCAGAAAAACAAGCTGTCCGCCATATCCTTAAGTGTGGACTTAACTCCCGCGCCTGCCGCAGTGGCAATGCACACCCCCTGCTTCTTGAACATCGACTCCTCCGGGCAGTGAACCATCCACCGATACCCATAATGATCGAGAAACGCCTTCATCGGACCTGTCGCGTGATAAACGTACACGGGACTCGCGAGAATGATGACATCCGCGGCGTCCATAGCCTGCGTGATCGGATTCAGCGCCTCATAGTGCGGACACTTCTTTTCCGATTCCACAAAACAGTTGGTGCAGCCCAGACAGAACTCCCCGAAATCTTTCGGCAGGAAAAATTCCGTCAACTCTCCGCCGATCTTTTCAGCCAATCCGTGGGCAATATGATATGTAGAACCCTTGTGGCTCTGTCCGTGAATAATGACCGTTTTCATGAAAACTTCCACCGTCCCTCAGATTTATTCCGTAGTAACCGACTTCGCGAGATTCCTGGGCTTGTCGGGGTCGATACCGCGCAGAACGCTCGTATAATACGCGATAAGCTGCAGCGTGCAGACCGTCGGCAGCGGGATCAGAATATCGTCCATATCCGCGTCGATCTCGAGTTTGATATCGACGGTGTTATCGGCAAACTCCGTGCCCTTGCGGCAAATAGCGATGATCTTCGCCCCTCGCGCCTTGACCTCCTCCATGTTGGAAACGGTCTTCGCGAGAATATTCTGCTGCGTCGCCACCGTAATAACCGGAACGTTGTCCTCAATAAGCGAGATAGTCCCGTGCTTAAGCTCGCCCGCCGCGTA